>CALLIQ010000670.1 GCA_938008925.1 uncultured Acidimicrobiales bacterium | reverse complement strand
GTCCCACACCGTGACCGTGTCGAACACGGCGGGCCAGCCGGCGTTCGAGCAGACCGTCGAAGCGGGTGGAGAGGCTGACTCCGTCGTCGTCGGCGGTCTCCCAAATGGCGCCGACGTCGTCGTGACCGTGCAGGCGAACGGGGCGGGCGGGGCATCGCTCGACGCGTCGATCATCGGCCGCTTGCGACCGAGCACGATCGCCGTCACAGGGATCGGGACCTCACGCACGATCCGGTGGGAGCCACCGGGCGCTCCCTTTGCCGGCGATGCCACGTTCGTGGTCGAGCGCCGTCGAGACGGTGGAGCGTGGGCCGAGATCGGCCGGACCTTCGGTACCTCGTGGCCCGACGACGACTTGGCCCCTGGCGTCTACCAGTACCGGGTGAGCGCAGAGCACGACGGGCTGCGGTCAGACCCGGCCGTGTCGGTCATCGAAGGTGTCTCCGGGTCGGCCATCAGGCCGATGGAACTCGATGGTCAGGTCGGGCGTCTGTACGTCGCCTTCTTCGGCCGAGGGCCCGACGCTGACGGTCTCGCGTTCTGGCTCGGTCGCCGAGCGACGGGCTCGACCATCGACGAGATCGCAGACGCGTTTGCGGCCAGCCCCGAGTTTCGATCGATCCTGGGTGAACGTGACGACGGCCAGTTCGTCGACGCGGTGTACGAGTCCGTGCTCGGCCGACCCGCCGACAGCGCGGGCCGGGCCTTTTGGGTCGAGCAACTCGCTACGGGCATGTCTCGGGGCGAGCTGATGATCCGCTTCTCCGACGGTCCGGAGTTCATCGCTCGGACCGGCACGGTTCCCGTCAGCGGAAACGCCGGCTCGGTCGAGCGGCTCTACTACGCCTTCCTCCAGCGTTGGCCCGAAACCGGTGGCCTGGCGTTCTGGACCACCGAGCTCGACGCCGGTGTCCCGATCGCGGACATCGCCGAGCGCTTCGCATCGAGCGAGGAGTTCACGTCGACCTACGGCGATCTCAGCGACGACGATTTCCTCGCCGTCGTCTACGACAACGTGCTCGGTCGCCGGCCCGAGCGAATCGGGTTCGACTTCTGGCGCGACCAGCTCGCCGCAGGCGCCGGTCGCGGCACGATCATGACGGCGTTCGCCAACAGCCCCGAGTTCATCATCGCCACCGGCACCCTTCCCTTAGCGACGACCGGTCAGCGATGAGTGACGGGTCGTCGGCGGTTCAGGCCGGGTGTCCGGCCTCGATCGAGACCGGACGGAGTCGAGCGGCGATGGCGTCACCGACTCGCAGCGAGAGCGCCACCGAGCTGAGCGTCGGGTTGACGTAGCTCCCCGTCGGGAAGGTCGAGGCGCCAGCGATGAAGAGATTGTCGACCGAGTGCACGCGGCAGTCGATGTCGACGACGCCCTCGGCCGGGTCGATCGACATCCTCGTCGTGCCGGCGTGGTGGGCCATGCTCGCCGGAATGGGCAGCCCGTCGTACTCGTCCGGAGCCGCCGTGAAGATCCCATAGGGCTTGACGGTTTCGCCGACGAAGGCCCGCGTTCGACGAACCGAATGGCGCGTCCGATCGCCGAGACGCCAGTGCAGCTCGGGAAGGCGCGATCCGAATCGATCGACCTCGTCGCCGAGCACCACGCGGTTGTCGGCGAGGACTTCCTGCTCGCACTGGAAGAGCACTTCGAACCGCTCGAACCGTTGGTTGGATGGCCGATTCGACCAACCGCCACGTCCGTAACCGGGAATCGCCGACTGCCCGTGACGCTTCGACATGAGGGCGGCACGGGCCAGCTGGTCAGCACCTCGCACGAGCTGATCGGCGTTCGAGCGGATCTCACGAAGCAGCCGTCGACGGTCGTGTCGGACCTCGGCCGCCGCCTTGGCTGCCATGAGCGCCTCGGTTCGTCGAGCGTTCGGTCGGGGGAACAGCGAGATCCCGATCTGGAGCAGTTCGAGCTCCTTGGCCACGTCGGGGGCGAGCAGTGCGTGCCCGTGGAGCATCGTGCCGTCGATGGGGGCGAGGTCGAAGAATCGAGCCTGGCCGATCGAGTTGCCGTTGGTCGGACGCAACCAGCCGACGTTGAACAGCGGGTGGTCGGTGAAGTACCGCCCGACGAGGTCGTGGTCGTTGCCGAGTCCGGCGCCACCGCCGGAGTTGAGAAGCAGCCGAGCGTTCTCGATCGCGCTCGCCGCGAGCACGACGTGCTTCGCTCGCAACTCTCGATACCCACCGGCCAGGGTCCGGATGGCGACCGCTCGAACGGTGTCACCGGATCCAACCGACGCCGACGCCGCAGGCGGGTTCGACGTTGAGGTCGGACTCGAGTCGGTCGCCGTCGTGAAGAGCTCGACCGCCGTCGAAGCGGGCACGATCTCGCCGAGCGCGCTCGTCTCGACCCGATCGCGCAGCGTCGACAGGTAGGCAGAGCTCGGACCGAACTGGAACAGGCGTCGATTGAACGACGGGCCACGAAACGGCCCGAGATCGTCGTCGAGTCCCCAGTCCGCTGCCTCGAAGCTCGCCCCGAGGGGCGCCGCCACCACGAGCTCGTGTGCTTCTCGATAATACGGGTCGAGCGCGTCGCGCCCGATCGGCCAGCCCGAGTGTGGAGCCCATGGCCGATGCTCGAGATCGGACTCGGTGAGGGTGCCGTATCGCAGCCCCATCGCCCAACCGGTGTCGGACCGCTGGGTCTTCACCGACCAGATGTTCGCGTTGCCGCCCACCTGTCGGTGACGCGTCGCCTGGGGATCGATGGCCCACACGGGATCGCCGATCACCGTCGCCCGACTCAGCTCTTGCGCTTCGTCGTCAGCATCGTGTCGACCGCTCTCGACGACCACGACCGAAACACCGTGCTCGATCAACCGAACGGCGGTCGCCAACCCCGCTGGACCTGATCCGACGATGCACACGTCTGCATCCATTGCCCGCTCTTCTCGTTCCGCCCACACGGCGAGTGCCACACCGCGATCGATGTCGACACTACGTCACGACGCGACGACGTGTCCCGAGATCTCGGGGGGCGATCGTGCTCGACGCCGTGGGCCATACGACCCACGGCAGTGCCGATGGCCGGTGAACGAGGCCGGTGAACGAGGCGGTGGGATCAGCCAGCCGCGAGCGAGGCAGCGACGCGACCTGCCGTCTCGACGGTGCGATCGATGTCGGCGTCGCTGTGAGCGAGGCTCGGGAAGATCGCTTCGTAGGGGCCCGGGGCGAAGGCGATGCCCTCGGCCAACATGGCGTGGAAGAACGACGGGTAGAGGCCTGTGTCGGCCGCCGCCTTGGCGTCGTCGTAGTCGCGGACGGGTTCGTCGGTGAAGAACAGGCCAACCAGGGGTCCGACCTGGGGAACCTGAACGGCGAGCCCGGTGCTGGTCATCGCATCGGCGAGACCGGTGGCGAGTCGAGCGGCGGTGGCGGTCAGCGCTTCGTAACGGTCATCGTCGAGCTGGCCGAGCACGGCAAGGCCGGCGGCCGTCGCAAGCGGGTTCCCGGACAACGTGCCGCCCTGGTAGACGGGTCCGAGCGGGGCGACGTTGGCCATGACCTCTCTCGATCCGCCGAACAGACCGACGGGGAGGCCGCCACCGAT
>CALLIQ010000669.1 GCA_938008925.1 uncultured Acidimicrobiales bacterium | reverse complement strand
AATCGTTGTGGACGAAGGTGTGGAACTCACCGGGACAGCCGGTGGACGTCATCACCTTCATCCCCAACCATCCACCGCACGCCTCGGTGGGTTGGGGATGATCCACGATTGCCCGTGGACAACAAACGATGCCCTCACCAGGCAGAATGCGGCACCGTCCACAATCCACAGGCCCTACTACCCCTGTTAGCTGATTACACACCATCCCAACATTGATTGAGGACAACCTCGAGCCCCGCCCAGGGCCCGATTGAGACCCAGGAGAACCAGCGGTGAAGTTCCGTTGCGAGCGTGATGTATTGGTCGAAGCCCTCGGCACCTCGAGCCGAGCGGTCAGTGGCCGTGGCGGTCTGCCCGGACTGTCAGGAGTTCGTGCTGAGCTGGTCGGTGATCAGCTCGAGCTGACCGGAAGCGATCTCGATCTGACGATCAAGGTCAAGGTGACCGTGTCGGGAGAGAGCGACGGTGTCGCGGTCATTCCCGCTCGCCTGGCCTCCGACATCGTTCGTGCGCTCGAACCCGGAGCGGTGTCGCTGTCGGCCGAGGGCGACGAGCTGAGCATCGCGGCCGGCCGAAGCGATTTCAGTATCCGCCTCATCGCCGGCGACGACTTCCCTCAGATCGCCGGGCTTCCCGAGGAGTCGGTCTCGCTGCCAGCGGCCGAGCTCACCGAGGCGCTCAAGCAGGTCGTTCCGGCGGCCAGCGGCGACGACTCTCGTCCGATCCTCACCGGTGTGCTGCTCGCAGCCGAAGCTGGTGGCCTTCGCCTGGTGGCCACCGACTCCTATCGGTTGTCGATGCGCGACCTTCCCGGCACGTCCATTCTCGGTGAGGGCCAGTCGGTCCTCATCCCGTCTCGAGCGCTCAACGAGCTGAACCGCATCCTGGGCGGCGGTGACGATGTTTCACTCAAGCTGGGTGAGCGAGAGGCGTCGTTCGAGGTCGGGCCGGTCCAGCTGATCACCCGCCTCATCGAGGGTGACTTCCCGAACTACCGAGGCCTCATTCCCGACTCGCACCCGAACGTGCTCACGCTGCAGCGCAGCGAGCTGCTCGATGCGCTTCGTCGAGTGAAGCTGTTGGCTCGTGAGGCCACGCCGGTTCGCTTGGAGATGTCGTCCGAGGGGCTCGAGCTCGTTGCCGTCACCCAAGACGTCGGCACCGCTCGCGAACAGATCGAGGGTTCCTACGACGGCACGCCACTCACGGTGGCGTTCAACCCGCAGTACCTCCTCGAGGGTGCCGAGGTCGCGGCCAGTGACGAGATCACGTTGTCGACGATCGACGAACTCAAGCCGGCGCTGGTGCGCATGAAGGGTGTCGAGGAGTTCCTGTATCTCCTCATGCCCGTCCGCGTGTCGTGATCTGAGTCTCGACGCGTGCGCCTGCACACGGTGTGGCTGACCGACTTCCGTAACTACGAGACGCTCGAGATCAGCCTGGATCGAGGCTTCACCGCGATCCTCGGCGCCAATGGTGTCGGCAAGACCAACCTCGTCGAGTCGCTCGCGCTGCTCGCCACGCTCAAGTCCTTCCGTCGTGCGCCCACCGACAGTCTCGTCCGCAAGGGCTGTGACAAGGCGGTCATCCGGGCGACCGGGGAGCGGGGTGGGCGCGAAGTCCTGATCGAGCTCGAGTTGGCGAAGGGCAAGACCCGAGCCCAGGTCAACCGGCAACCGCTGAAGCGGACCCGAGACCTGCTCGGCGCGCTGCGCGTGACCGTGTTCGGGCCAGACGATCTGTCGTTGGTGAAGGAGGGTCCGGCGGTTCGGCGAGAGTTCCTCGATGATCTGATCCTCGCGCTCGACCCGACCGCCGATGGGGTGTTGAGTGATCTCGACCGCATCGTGAAGCAACGAAATGCCTTGCTCCGACAGCTGAGCCAGGCGGCTCGGGGTCGACGGTCGGGCGGTGAACCGGGGGCCGATGAAGCCGCTGGTCTCACGCTCGATGTGTGGGACACCAAGCTCGCCGCGGCCGGTGAACACCTCACGATCCGGCGCGAGAATCTCCTCGCCGACCTCATGCCGCTCGTCACCGCGTCGTATCGAGAGCTGAGCGACTCCGACGTCGACGTGGTCGCCACCTACGTTCGCTCGTGGACCACCGACACGATGGCACCGGCGATCGCCGCGGCCCGAGACGACGACGTGCGCCGGGGGTCGACCTCGATCGGGCCGCATCGCGACGACGTCGGCCTGTCCATCGACGGTTTCGACAGCCGGACTGAGTGTTCCCAGGGCGAGCAGCGCACGCTGGCGCTGGCGATGCGACTGGCCGGGCATCGACTACTCGCCGAGCGGCTCGACGAACCGCCACTGTTGTTGCTCGATGACGTGTTGTCCGAACTGGATCCGGATCGGGCGAGAGCGCTCCTGGCCAGCCTGCCGCCGGGTCAGACCGTCATCACCTCGGCGCAGGGATTGCCCCCCGATACGGTTCCCGACCAGGTGTTGGAGCACCGTGGGGGCGCGCTCCACCCGGTTGCGCAGGCCGAGCCGGTCACCGAAGGAGACGCGTCGTGAGCGAGCCGATCGAAATCGGTGTCACCTTGGAGCGATTCCTCGCGCAGATGGGGGCGCCGCCGGCGCGGACCCTCACCTCGCTCCACGAGCGCTGGCCCGAGATCGTCGGACCCGGTTTGGCCGGTCCGACTCGACCGATCGAACTCGTCGACGGGGTGCTCGTGATCGCGTGCGACGACTCGTCGTGGGCGTCGCAGATCGGCTGGATGGACGGGCAGATCAAGAGCCGGTTCGCGGCGATCTTCGACGACGTCACCGTGCAACGAATCTCGGTTCGCGTCGACGCCTGAGCGCGGGGTCCCCCAACCCCGATTCAGGCCCGCGAACTGGTAGAATTGCCCGACTCATCATGGACTCTCCAAACGACGCGCCAAACGAAGCCTCCGACGCCAAAACCCCTGATCAGGGCGACTATGGCGCCTCACAGATTCAGGTCCTCGAGGGGCTCGAAGCCGTGCGCAAGCGGCCGGGTATGTACATCGGGTCGACCGGCCCGACCGGCCTGCATCACCTCGTCTGGGAAGTCGTCGACAACTCGATCGACGAGGCCATGGCCGGGCACTGCTCGGTCATCGAAGTCACCATGCTCGACAGCGGTGGCATCGAGGTACGCGACGACGGGCGCGGCATTCCCGTCGACCCGCACCCCAAGTACGAAGACATGTCGGCGGCCGAGGTCGTCCTCACCGTGTTGCACGCCGGCGGCAAGTTCGGTGGCGGTGGCTACAAGGTGTCCGGCGGCCTCCATGGCGTCGGCATCTCGGTCGTGAACGCACTCTCGGTCCGCGTCGAGGTCGAGATCGACCACACGGGCAAGCGACACTTCATGTCGTTCGTCGATGGCGGTATGCCGGACGAGAAGCTGCACGTCACCGGCGACGCCCCGCTCGATGACTCAGGCGAACCGCGCACGGGCACCACCGTCCGCTTCTGGCCCGATCCCGAGATCTTCAAAGAGGGCACCGACTTCCGGGCTCAGACGCTCGCGGAACGTTTCCAGATGATGGCGTTCTTGAATGCCGGTCTCGAGATCGTTCTGACGAACCAGATGGAAGACGGCGACGCCGAGCCCGTTCGTCATCGCTACGACGGCGGCATCCGCGACTTCGTGACCCACCTGAACGCATCGAAGGAGCCTCTGTTCGATCAGGTCGGCTGGTTCGAGGAGAAGGACGAGACCGAAGAGGTCGAGATCGCCTTCGCTTGGAACACCGGCTACCAGTCCGATGGCATCCACTCCTTCGCCAACGGCATCTCCACCCTCGAGGGCGGCATGCACGAGCAGGGTTTCCGCTCGGCGCTCACCCGAACCGTCAACCTCTACGCCCGAGATCGTGATCTCCTCAAGGAGAAGGAAGACAACCTCCAGGGAGAAGACATCCGGGAAGGTCTGACCGCGGTCATCTCCGTGCGGATCCAAGAGCCGCAGTTCGAAGGCCAGACCAAGTCGAAGCTCGGCAACGTGTCGGTGCGCTCGCTCGTCGAGAAGGCGACCAACGAGCATCTGCGTGAGTGGTTCGAAGAGAACCCCCGCGAAGGCAAGGCGATGGTCAACAAGGCGATCATGGCCGCCAAGGCCCGCATCGCGGCCACGACGGCTCGCCAGACCATTCGTCGCAAGTCTGCGCTCGACGGCGCGGGGATGCCCGGCAAGTTGGCCGACTGCCAGAGCAAGGATCCGGCCGCGTCGGAGATCTACATCGTCGAGGGAAATTCCGCAGGCGGCTCGGCCAAGGACGCCCGCGATCCGCTCACGATGGCGATCCTGCCGATTCGAGGCAAGATCCTCAACGTCGAGCGGGCGCGCCCGGATCGCATGCTGAAGAACACCGAGGTCATCTCGTTGATCCAGGCGATCGGTGCCGGTGTCGGCGAGCCGGTCGAAGACGATCAAGATCTCGATGGCTTCGACCTCGAGAAGGCCCGCTACCACAAGGTGATTCTGCTGGCCGACGCCGACGTCGACGGCAGCCACATTCGCACCCTGTTGCTCACGTTCTTCTTTCGGCAGATGCGCCCCCTCGTCGAGGCGGGCTTCATCTACATCGCCCAACCGCCGCTGTATTCGACCGAGGTCGGCAAGTCCAAGATCTACCTCAAGGACGATCCCGAGCGCGACGCCTACGCACTCGAGCACCCCAATGCTGAGTTCCAGCGATTGAAGGGTCTTGGCGAGATGGATGCCGACGAACTCTGGGACACCACGATGGATCCGGAGAAGCGAACGCTCCTCCAGGTCACCGTCGAACAGGCGGCCATCGCCGACGAGGTCTTCGCCGTGCTGATGGGCGACGACGTCGAGTCCCGCAAGAACTTCATCCAGACGAACGCCGATGACGTTCGCTTCCTGGACATCTAGGAGCCTTCGTGAGCGATTTGCCGCCCAACGATCCACCCGTCGAGACCGAGATCGCCGAGGTCCCTGACGGGATCGAGCCCATTGCCATCCAAGCCGAGATGGAGCAGTCGTTCCTCGAGTACGCCATGTCGGTCATCGTCAGCCGTGCGCTGCCCGATGCTCGTGACGGCCTCAAGCCGGTGCACCGCCGCATTCTCTGGGCGATGTACGACGCTGGCCACACGCCGGCCCGCAGCCACGTCAAGTGCGCCACCGTCGTCGGCGACGTGATCGGCAAGTACCACCCACACGGCGACACGGCGATCTACGACTCGCTCGTGCGGATGGGTCAGACCTTCTCACTCCGGCACACGCTCATCGATCCGCACGGCAACTTCGGTTCGCCCGACGATCCTCCCGCCGCCTACCGCTACACCGAGTGCCGGCTCACGAATCTCGCCATGGCGATGCTCGCCGACATCGACGAAGACACGGTGGACTTCCGCGACAACTTCGACGGAAAGCACAACGAGCCGGTCGTTCTCCCGAGCCGCTTCCCGAACCTGCTGGTCAACGGCAGCCAGGGCATCGCGGTCGGTATGGCCACGAACATTCCGCCGCACAACCTCGCTGAGGTGATCGACGCATCGATCCACCTCCTCGACAACGAGGCGGCGACGATCGACGACCTCATGGAGTTCGTGAAAGGCCCTGACTTCCCGACAAAGGGTCAGATTCTCGGGCGGGTCGGCATCCACGACGCCTATCACACGGGTCGCGGTTCGGTTCGCATGCGCGCCGTCGCCGAGATCGTCGAGGGCAAGACCACCGACCAGATCATCGTCACCGAGGTGCCCTACCAGGTCTCGGTCGAACAGATCGCTCGCAAGGCCGCCGAGATGGTCGAGCGCGGCGACCTCACCGGCATCCGTGAGATCCGCAACGAGTCGGCCAAGGGCAAGCTCCGCCTGGTCTTCGATCTCAAGCGCGACGCGACCGCCATGGTCGTGCTCAACAACCTCTACAAGTTCACGCCGATGCAGACCAGCTTTGGCGTCAACATGGTGGCGCTGGTCGACGAGGTGCCCCGCACCCTCAACCTCAAGCAGCTGCTCGAGGCCTATGTCGAGCACCAGCGCGACGTCATCACCCGCCGTACCCGCGAGCGTCTGCGCAAGGCCAACGCTCGGGCCCACATTCTCGAAGGCCTGATCCGAGCACGCGATGTGCTCGACGAGATCATCGCCACGATTCGCGCCAGCGACAGCCGTGCCGACGCTCGCACCGCGCTCGAATCGGCCCCGTTCGAATTCTCCTCCGACCAGGCCGAAGCCATCTTGGCGATGACCCTCGGCCGGCTCACTCGTCTCGCACGGGTCGAGCTGGAGGAGGAACTGACTGAGAAGCAGGCGCTGATCGCCGAGTTCGAGGCCATCTTGGCCGATCCGCTCGTTCGTGATCAGGTCATCAAGGATGAGCTGCTCGCCATCAAGGAAGAGTTCGGCGAGCCGCGTGTCTCACAGCTCGTCAACGATCCGGGCGAGATGAACATCGAAGACCTGATCGACGATGAGGATCTCGTTGTCACGCTGTCCACCACGGGCTACATCAAGTCGGTCTCCGCTGAGGAGTTCCGCACGCAAGCTCGTGGCGGTCGAGGCGTCACCGGAGCGAAACTCAAAGACGACGACGACGACCTCGTCGCGCACCTGCTCCACACCACCGCGCACGCCTATCTGTTGTTCTTCTCCAACCGGGGCAAGGTCTATCGGATCAAGGCGCACGAGATCCCGGTGTCGAGCCGGACCTCCCGGGGCATGGCATTGGTCAACCTGCTGCCACTCGAGCCGGAAGAGACGATTCAGGCGATCATCGACACCCGCGACTACGAGACCAACCGGTTCTTGTTCTTCGCCACCCGCCAGGGCCGCGTGAAGAAGACGTTGTTCACCGCCTATGACTCGTCGCTCAAGGCTGGCCTCATCGCCGTGAAGCTCAACGACGGCGACGAGCTCGTCTCGGTCGTCCCCACCAACGGCGTCTACGACATCTTCATGTTCTCCCGAAAGGGCCAGGCGCTTCGTTTCCACGAGGACCAGGTCCGAGCCATGGGTCGAACCGCGGCCGGCGTACGGGGCATGAAGTTCCGCGCCGGTGATGAACTCGTGTCGATGGACGTCGCCAAGCCCGACACCCAGCTGCTGATCGTGACCGACGAGGGCTTCGGCAAGCGGACCGACCCCGAGCTGTTCACGCCGAAGGGCCGAGCCGGTCTTGGCGTGCGAGGCGTGAAGGTCAACGAGAAGAAGGGTCAGGTGATCGGCGCGATGTTCGTCACGCCCACCGACGAGATCTTCTTGATTTCGACCAGCGGCGTCATGATTCGCACGAGCGTGAGCGCCGTGTCCGAGCAGGGCCGCGACGCCACTGGCGTCAACGTGATGAGCTTGGACGGCGGCGAACGAGTCGCCGCGGTCGCCCGCCGCCTGACGGTCGAGGGCGAGGACGCCGACGACCTCGACGTTGAGAGTGAAGGCAACGGTGAAGGCGAAACGGCCGACGGCAGTCCCGCCGAACCGACTGCCGTCGAATCGAGTGCGGCCGAGCCCGCAGCTGACACCGGTACCGACGACGTCGACGTCGATGCCGCCGAGCCGGACGATTCCGACGCTGGCTCAGACGCCGACTGATCATCTCCGAGGCGGCGGCTGACACCGCCGCCTCATCGAGCACTTCCCCCACGACGATCGACGCACCGCGAGGTGGGGGAATGTCATCAACGTGGCCATTGGTCTGTTCGTCAGGGACAGGACGTCCGGGAAGGCCTGACCGAGAGCGCGGGTCTGCGGTGCTCTCGGTGTCGATTGCGCTGACGATGCTGCTCATCGTGACGTGGTTGCTCGTGGGGGTGACCGACCGTGTCGTCACGAGGAGCCAGGCGCAGAGCGCTGCCGACGCGGCTGCGCTCGCTGGTGTTGCAGATGGTGAGCGCGCAGCCGCAGAGGTCGCCGAGCGCAACGGAGCAATGCTGACCTCGTTCGTGGGCGACGGCGAAGCGGTCTTCGTGACGGTGTCGATCGACGGTGTTCGGGCGACGGCGCGGGCTGAACGCAGGCTCGTTCCCCCCGACCGGTGACGGGCCGGGGTGGACGATTGGGGGAGTGACCCGCCGAGAGAGGGATGCCGACGTAGACTGCTCCGATGCCTGCGGATGATGTGTCGTCCAACGACTCGGCGGTCATCGACGACGACCTGGTCCAAGCGCTCGGATTCGAGCCCGCGCCGTCGAGCGCGCTCGTGGAGCCGATCGACGACGACATCGAAATCACCCCTGACGAGATCTCGATCGAGTCGGATGAGGCTGATCTCGAGGCCGACAGCGACCTCGCGAGTGCCGAGGCGCCCGATGTCGATCTCTCGCCCGATTCCGACCTCGACGAGATCGATCTCGATGACGATCTCGTCGCTGACGCCCTCGTCGAGAACGTCCTGATCGAGGATGCCCCAGTCGACGAGGACCTTGTCGTTGAGGACCTTGTCGTTGAGGACCCTGTCGATGAGGATCCGGCCGGCGAGGACACCGAGGACATCGTCGACGATGCTTCACCCGTCGACGAGCTCTCCGAAACGATCGATCTGGACGCCGAGATCGACGAACTCGATGCCGACATCGAGCTGGATGCTGTTGATGTCGATTCCGGCGACACCGATGCGGCCGCCTTCGCTGATCAGTTGGTCGGCGAGGTCGAGGCCGAAGCCGACTTGTTCGATGTCGCCGAGGTCGACGGCGGTCTCGATGAGCTCGACGGCGTCGAGACCGAGCTGACTGCGGCCGATCTGGCCGATGCGGAAGCCGATCTCGCCGACGCCGGCATGCTCGATCTCGACAGCCCTGATCTCGACAGCCCTGATCTCGACAGCCCTGACATCTCGCTGGACGACACCGCTCTGGATGAGACGGGTCTCGATGGCGGAGATGTCGACGACACCGATCTCGATGAGGCGGCTCTCGACGAATCCGATGCCGACGAATCCGATGTCGCCGTCGATCTCACCGATGCGCCAGACGTCGATCTGACCGACGCCGGTCTCGACCTCGAGTCGACCGAGTCCGCAGACCTGCTCACCGATGATCTCGCCGACGCCGGCATGCTCGATCTCGACAGCCCGGATCTCGACGGCGATGACATCTCGCTGGACGACACCGATCTGGATGACACCGATCTGGATGACACCGACCTCGATGACACAGATCTCGACGATGTCGATGCCGACGAATCCGACGTTGCCGTCGATCTCACCGATGCGCCCGACGTCGATCTGACCGACGCCGGTCTCGACCTCGAGTCCACCGAGTCCGCGGACCTGCTCACCGACGATCTGGCTGACTTCGACCCCGACGGGGACATCGCCAGCGATCCGGATCCCGACGCCGCCGGCGTCGCCCCCGGAGCGTTCGAGTCGACGGCGCTCGTCGATGTCGAGACCGACGTGGCCGAGGCGGATGCAACCGCCCTGATCGACCTCGACGAAGCCGACGTCGATCTCGAGCTCGCCCCCGACCTCGATGGATCGTCCACCGCCCTCGTCGGCGGCGCAGCCGCTGGCGCTGCCACGGCGAAGACCCAGGCCGAGAAAGCGCCGAAGTCAAAGCGCCAGCGTCGCCGCAAGCAGGTCCGGGCGCGCAAGGCCCGTCGCGTGCTCCGACACGTCGATCCGTGGTCGATCCTGACCTTCTCCGTGCTGTTCCACCTGGCCTTCTTCGCTGCGATGTTGCTCGCCAGCGTCTTGGTGTGGAACGCCGCGATCGCCTCTGGCACGTTGGAGAACATCGAGAACTTCATCAAGGAGCTCGGCGACTACGACACCTACGAGATCAAGGGCGATGTCGTGTTCCGGGCGGCGGTCATCATCGCCGGCATGCTCACCTTGGCGTCGTCGGTGATGGTCGTGTTGCTCACGGTCGTCTTCAACCTCATCTCCGACCTCATCGGCGGTATTCGGATCACCGTCATCGAGGAAGAGACCGTCCGGGTCCCGGCAGAGAAAACGAAGTAGCCGGGTCCTCACCCGAGCCGATAACGTGGCGGCTCCCCGGGGCTATAGCTCAGTCGGTTAGAGCGCACCCCTGATAAGGGTGAGGTCACAAGTTCGATTCTTGTTAGCCCCACGCGAACTCCGGTGGAACGAGGTGTGAGCGGATGACGAATCCAGCGTTCGAGATCGCTGGAGTCTCCACTCCCATCCTTCACGGCATCGATCTGGTCATTCCGTCCGACCAGACCACGGTGATCATCGGCCCATCGGGTTCGGGCAAGAGCTCGCTGCTTCGGTTGCTCAACCGACTCGACGTCGTCGACTCGGGCACGGTCGTCTTCGACGGTGTCGACGTCGCATCCATGGAGACACGGTCCCTGCGTCGACGCGTCGGCATGGTCTTCCAACGGCCCACCGTGTTCGATGGAACCGCGACCGACAATCTCCGCGTCGCCGACCCGGCACTCGACGACGGCGGCGTCGCCGCGTTGCTCGAGCGGGTTGGCCTCGATGCCGATTTCGCAGGACGCGACGCCCGCACCCTTTCGGGTGGTGAGGCGCAGCGGCTCTGCCTGGCCCGGACGTTGGCCACCGAGCCGTCCGTGTTGCTCCTCGACGAACCGACCTCGGCGCTCGACGCAGACAGCGTGCATGTGATCGAACACCTTGTCCGTGACTTCGTCGACGCCGGCAACACGGCGGTGTGGGTCAGTCACGATCGCTCCCAGGTTCGCCGGGTCGCCGATCATCTCGTGCAAGTCGTCGACGGCGCCATCGCAGCCGACGGGCCCCACGACGCGATGGGCCACGTCCACGACGACGATGACTTCTGGGAGCCCGAGGCATGAACCAGGCCGACATCGGTGCGCTCGGCATGCTCGGCGCGACCGCCCT
>CALLIQ010000668.1 GCA_938008925.1 uncultured Acidimicrobiales bacterium | reverse complement strand
ACCGCAAGGGCGCCTACTTCGCCAACCCGAGCTACACGCAGATCCACCCCACCTGCATCCCGGCCGCCGACGAGTTCCAGTCGAAGCTCACGCTCATGTCCGAGTCGCTTCGCAACGACGGCCGGATCTGGGTCCCTCGCGATCCCGACGAGCAGCGACGTGCTCGAGACATCCCCGAAGCCGACCGCTACTACTTCCTCGAAGAGAAGTACCCGGCATTCGGCAACCTCGTGCCTCGCGACGTCGCATCCCGCAACGCCAAGACCGTCGTCGACCAAGGCCAAGGCGTCGGCCCGCTCAAGAACGGCGTCTACCTCGACTTCGCCGCCGCCATCGAGCGAGACGGACTCGACAAGGTGTGGGAGCGCTACTCGAACCTGTTCGAGATGTACGAGCGCATCACGGGTGAAGACCCGCGAGAGACCCCGATGCGCATCTACCCCGCCACCCACTACACGATGGGCGGGCTGTGGGTCGACTACAACCTGATGACCTCGGTCCCCGGGCTCTACGCCTGCGGCGAGGCCAACTTCTCTGACCACGGGGCGAACCGACTCGGCGCATCGGCGCTGATGCAGGGACTCGCCGACGGCTACTTCGTCCTGCCGTACACGATCGGCGATTCCCTCGCCGGCAAGCTCGGCACCGCTCCGGTCCCGACCGACGACGAGGTGTTCCAGCAGGCCGAGGCCGAGGTGAAGGATCGCATCAAGACCTTCCTCTCCATCGGTGGCACCAAGTCGCCCGACTACTTCCACCGCGAGCTCGGAAAGCTCGTCTGGAACTACATCGGCATGGAGCGCGACCAGAACGGTCTCGAGAAGGCGATCTCGGAGATCCGAGCGTTGCGAGACGAGTTCTGGAAGGACCTGCGGGTCCTCGGCAGCACCGACACCATCAACTCCTCGCTCGAAAAGGCCGGCCGCGTGGCCGACTTCTTCGAACTGGCCGAGCTCATGGCTCGAGACGCACTCGATCGTGAAGAGTCCTGCGGCGGCCACTTCCGCTCGGAATCCCAGACCGAGGAGGGCGAGGCGTTGCGCGACGACGAGAACTTCGCCCACGTCTCCGCATGGGAGTGGCACGACGCCGACACCCCCCAGACCAAGCACGCCGAAGAGCTGGTGTTCGAGAACGTCGAACTGACCCAGCGCAGCTACAAGTAAGGCCCGAGATCAGATGACCAAGCACCTCAACCTCACCCTCCAGGTCTGGCGTCAAGACGGCCCGAGCGCTTCGGGCCGCTTCGAGACCTACCAGGCTCGCAACATCCCAGACGACGCCTCGTTCCTCGAGATGCTCGACGTCGTGAACGAGGACCTGATCGAGAACGGCCAGGTCCCGATCGAGTTCCCGCACGACTGCCGCGAAGGCATCTGCGGAACCTGTGGCGTGATGATCAACGGACGGGCGCACGGCCAGGAGAAGGGCACGGCGACGTGTCAGCTCCACATGCGCAAGTTCAACGACGGCGACACGATCGCCATCGAGCCGTGGCGCGCTGCCGCCTTCCCGGTCGTGCGCGATCTCGTCGTCGATCGCTCGCCGATGGACAAGATCATGGCCGCCGGTGGCTACATCACCGCACCGACCGGCACCGCCGCCGACGCGAACGACACGCCGATCCCGAAGGAGGCGGCCGACTCCGCGATGGACGCTGCGGCCTGCATCGGCTGCGGCGCCTGCGTCGCTGCGTGCCCGAACTCGGCTGCTCAGCTGTTCACCTCGGCCAAGGTGTGGCACCTCAACTCGCTGCCCCAGGGCCAGCCCGAGCGCTTCAAGCGGGCCGAGGCCATGGTCGAGACCATGGAGCAGTTCTTCGGTAGCTGCACCAACCACGGCGAGTGCTCCGAGGCGTGTCCAAAGGAGATCAGCCTCGACTTCATCGCCTACATGAACCGGGACTACATCAAGTCCAAGCGCGTCAACCGCAAGCTCGCTGGTCAGCGCTGACGTAGACCTCCTGGGTCGTCCGAATCATTCAACTGAGACAACACCCATGGACAGACGGCTGAGCGCTAACGTACAGGGGTGATTCAGCGCGTCGGTTTCCAACTCGCCCGTGGCTTCTTGATGGGCGCCGCCGACATCGTCCCCGGCGTGTCGGGTGGCACCGTCGCTCTCATTCTCGGCATCTACAAGGCTCTCATCGCCAACGTCCGGGGCGGAGCACACGCGCTGAAGCAGATCGTGACGGGTGACCCGAAGGGCGGCATCGAGTCGATCAAGAACATCGACTGGGTCTTCATCATCCCGCTCGGCGTCGGCGTCATCTCTGCCTTCCTCATCCTCCGACACTGGATGGAAGATCTCCTCGTCGACCACGGGGAAGGTCTCGCCGCCGTGTTCTGCGGATTGGTGGCCGCCAGCTGCTGGCTCGTCTGGCGCTCCATCACCAATCGAGACGCGACCCGCCTCGGCATCCTCGCCGGCGTCGCCGTCATCACCTTCCTCGTCCTCGGTCTCCAAGCGGGCGCCGTGAGCGAACCGGCACTCCCGATCTTCTTGCTCACAGGGTCGGTGGCAATCTGCGCCATGATCCTCCCGGGCATCTCCGGCTCGTTCATCATGTTGATCTTCGGCATGTACTGGGCGGTGCTCGTCGAGGGCAGCCCGACGCAGCTCGCCGTCTTCGCTGTCGGAGCGGTCATCGGACTCGCGATCTTCTCGCCGCCGCTCAACTGGCTTCTCGAGAACCACGAGCAGAGCGTGATGGCGGCGCTGCTCGGTCTCATGCTCGGCTCCTACCGACTGCTGTGGCCGTGGCCGCACGGCGTCGGCGACTTCGGCGAGTCTGCCGAGGAGTTCGTGAGCGGCACCGATCTCGGTTGGCCCGACACGATCGGAGCCCTCGGGGGAGGAATCGGGCTCGCGATCGCAGCGGCGGTGATCACACTCGCCATCGTTCGCATCGCCGAGTCGGCACCGAAAGAGACCGCTCCCTCCGAGCGAACACCGACGCCGTCTGCCTGAACCCACGTGATGGGCCGCTCCTGGCGGCCGCACCCGAAGTTCACTCACTGGCCATCGGTCGGCCAACCGACGCTCAGCTCGCGCTCACCAACGATTGGTGAGCTGGCGATCATGATCAACGATGCTGATGACAGCGTGACAAACCACTCGGCGAGCACCCCCTTCGGAGAGGTGGTTCGCCGTCGATTCAGTCGACGATCGGTGCTGACGGGCGGTGCGGCCGGAGCGGCGACCTTCGTACTCGCCGGCTTGCCGACGGCGGCGGGTGCGACCGGTGAGGTTCCCGTGTCGGGCGGCACGGCGCCAACACCCTCGCTGACCTTCAAACCGATCGCCACCAACACGACCGACGCCGTGACCGTCCCGACCGGCTACTCGACCCAGGCGATCGCCCCGTGGGGAGATCCGATCGTTCCCGGTGGCCCGGCGTTCGAGACCGACGCCTCGAACAGCGCAGCGGAGCAAGCCGAGCAGCTCGGGATGGGCCACGACGGTGTGCAGTTCTTCCCCCTCGGCGATGCCAAGGACTCCTCCACCGAGGGGATCCTGGCCATCAACCACGAATACACGACCAACAACCTGCTCTTCCCCGATGGCGACGCCGACTGGACCGAGGAGAAGACCATCAAGGAACAGAACGCCCACGGCGTCGGGATCGTGTCCATCCGACGGGGCGACGACGGTTGGGAGATCGTCGACACCGGCCACGCTCGGCGCATCACGCCGAACACACCGATGGCCTTCACCGGTCGCGCCGTCGGCCATCCGCTGCTGCGAACGGCGATCGATCCAACCGGCACGTCGCCGACGGGCACCGTGAACAACTGCGGGAACGGCACCACGCCGTGGGGCACGCTCCTGACCACCGAAGAGAACTTCAACGGCTACTTCTGGGAGGAGACCGACGGGGAAGCCGATGGCATCGACGATCGTCAGCGGACGAACAACGAGCGCATGGGTGTTGGCGGTCAGGGCTTCGGGTACCAGTGGGCCACGACGGATGAGCAGTGGCGCGCCGACCTGCACCCGACTCGCCCGAACACGTTCGGCTGGATCGTGGAGATCGATCCGTACGACCCGACGTCGACGCCGAAGAAGCACACGAGCCTCGGACGTTTCAAGCACGAGGCGGCCGTCGTGGCAGAGAG
>CALLIQ010000667.1 GCA_938008925.1 uncultured Acidimicrobiales bacterium | reverse complement strand
GGTACGCCGTCCGCCCCGAGGTCGCCGCGTCGTGAGCGCTCGGCGAACCCGTCCCGTCTTCGTCGCGGTCATCGCCGCGTTCGTCGTCGCCGCCGCCGTCGTCGGAGCGGTCGCCGTCATCGGCGGCGGAAACTCCTGTGTCGCCGACCGGTCGCTGCCCAGTGACCTCACGGGTGGCCACGCGAGCGACGGGGCTTCCGGCGAGGCTTCTGACGAGGCTCTTCGCGATGCCGACGACGCCCCTGGCGATGAGGCCGCCGGTGAATACAGCGTCGCCCGACTGTGGAACGAGCAGACCCTCGACGCCATCCGCCGCGACTTCCCCGCCCCGACCGTGCATGCCAGAAACCTGTTCCACCTCTCCGCCGCGATGTGGGACGCCTGGCTGATCGCCGACTCCGAGACCCCCGGTGAGCCCGTCTTCGTGTCCGCAGCCGACGTCGACGAGCCCGACCTCGACGAGTCCGATCGAGACACCGTCGTCAGCTACGCCGCCTACCGACTCCTCACCCACCGCTACGAGATCTCGACCGGAGCCGACGACACGCTCCCGGCGTTCGATGCCCAGATGGAACGCCTCTGCCTCGACCCGGACCTCACCGCCCTCGACGACGGCTCGGCCGCGGCCACGGGCGTCGCCATCGCCGAGTCGATCATCGACGAGACCCGACTCGATGGCTCCAACGAGCCGTCTGGTTACGTCGACCTCAGCTACGCCCCGGTCAACCCGCCGCTCGTCGTCAGCGAGCCCGGCACCGAGATGGTCGACCCCAACCGGTGGCAACCGCTCTCGCTCGACAACGCCGTCACCCGCAACGGCCAACCGCTCGCGAGCGGCATCCAGGAGTTCGTCGGGCCGAACTGGGGAAGCGTCACACCCTTCGCTCTCGAGGCGACGAGCGGTGTCGATGGTCTCCCGATCGACCCAGGCCCTCCCCCGCTCCTCGGCCTCGACGGCGGGGTGGACGACGAGGAGTTCGCCGACCGGGCCCTCGAGATCGTCCGCTACGCCAGCCTGCTCGATGCCGACGCCCCCACCGCCGACGCTCGCGACCTCGCCGACTACGGCCGAGTCGTCGCCGAGTTCTGGGCTGACGGCCCCGATTCCGAAACGCCACCGGGCCACTGGAACACCATCGCCCACGTGGTCTCCGATCGGCTCGCCGCCGGTCAGGGCGCCGGACTGCGGATCGCTGGCACCGGCGAGGTCGTCGATCGGCTCGAATGGGACGTGAAGCTCGGCCTCGCGCTCAACGGTGCCCTCCACGATGCAGCCATCGCAGCGTGGGGGGCGAAGGCGCACTACGACTACGTCCGCCCGATCTCGATGATTCGCTACCTCGCGGCGCAGGGCGAGCTCCCGCTCGAGCCCGGCCTGTCGGAGATCATCACCGAGGAGAGCTCGGCGCCAGGCGAACGCCACGAACACCTGGCCGATCACGTCGGCGAGGTCGCCGTGTATTCGTGGCTCGGCCAGCCGACGAACCCGGCCAACCAGATTCTCGGCGTCGACTGGATTCTCGCCAGCGAATGGCTGCCCTATCAGCGCGAGACCTTCGTGACCCCGGCGTTCGCCGCCTACGTCTCGGGCCACAGCACCTTCAGCCGAGCCGGCGCCGAGGTGCTCGCCGCCATCACCGGCGACGACGCCTTCCCCGGCGGACCGGCAACCCACGTCGTCGAGCGCGGCGAGCTCATCCACGAAGAGGGCCCGAGCTCGACGGTGACCCTCAGCTGGGACACCTACCTCGACGCAGCCGAAGAGGCCGGCGTCTCACGGTTCTACGGCGGCATTCACGTCTGGGCCGACCACGAAGCCGGGCGAGACATCGGCGCGACGTGCGGCATCGTCGCCTGGGAGCGAGCAGTCGAACTCTTCGGCTAGGGCCAGATCGGCCGGCTTCAGGCCGATACCCGCCGGCTTCAGGCCGATGCCCGCCGGCTTCAGGCCGATGTGAGGTGAAACAGCAGCGCCGACTCCGGGTCGAGCACCGGCGGCTGGACGCCGACGCTCATCAGCGCCTGACCGGACAGCTCGACCGAGCCCCGCTCCATCCACTCCGGCCTGGTTCGTCCGAACTCACCCGATCGACCGGGCAGGGCGAGGATCGTCACCGAGTAGCGACGATCCGGGTCGAGCCGAGCGAACTGCACGGGATCGGGCACCGACGAACGAGCGGTGTTGGTCCGCACGTAGACGAACAGGGCTTCGCTGCCGTCCTCTGCAACCACGCCCTGGGTCATCGTCGCCTCGTCCATCGAGTCGAGGCGCACCACGTCGCCGCTGTGGAGCAAGGGCCGGAACTGCTTGTGGAGCGCCACGAGCTCCTTGACCTGATCGCGCTCCTCTTGTGATGCGCTGAGCAGGTTCCACTCGATGCCCAGATGCCCGAGGAAGGCAACCGCTCCCCGGAAGCCGAGGTCGTGGGTGCGTCGAGTCGTGTGCGACACGTGTGGGCCGACGTGTGCCCCCATCAGCTCCGGTGGGAACAGCAGGGAGAATCCGCGCTGGATGCGTTGACGCTCGAGCGCGTCGTTGCAGTCGGAGGTCCAGATCCGTCGGGTGTGGCGAAGAATCTCGAAGTCGGCTCGTCCACCGCCGGACGAGCAGCTCTCGATCTCGACGTTCGGATGCCGTTCACCGAGCTCGGCCAGCAAGCGATACAGGGCCAGGGTCTGTGCCCGAGTACCCGCCCGACCGTCGTGGGTCGGCTGCACGTGATCTCGGTTCATGTCCCATTTCACATACGAGATGTCGAGCCGGGTCAGCAGCTCGTCGACCTTGCCGAAGACGTAGGCGTACGCATCGGGGTTGGCGAGATCGAGTACCAACTGATTGCGGCCGAGGATCAGCTCGTAGTTCCGGTCGGCCAGGACCCACTCCGGATGGGCCCGGAACAGATCGGAGTCAGGATTGACCATCTCGGGCTCGAACCACAGCCCGAACTCGAGACCGAGGCCGGTGACGTGATCGACGAGCGGCTCGAGGCCGTCGGGATACTTCGTCTCGTCGACCCACCAGTCGCCGAGACCGGCGGTGTCGTCGTTGCGCTGATGGAACCAGCCGTCGTCGAGGACGAAGCGTTCGGCCCCCACCTCGGCCGCGACGTCGGCGAGCCGCTTGAGCGTGTCGACATCGTGATCGAAGTAGACGGCCTCCCAGGTGTTGAGCAACACCGGCCGGGGCTTGTCGATGCTCGGATGGCTCGGGCGGGACCGCAGATAGCGGTGGAAGGCGTTCGACACCGCGCCGAGGCCACGGTCGCTGTAGGCGCCGTAGAGCCACGGCGACTCGATCGACTGACCGGGTTCGAGGTCGGCCTCTCCGGGAAACAAC
>CALLIQ010000666.1 GCA_938008925.1 uncultured Acidimicrobiales bacterium | reverse complement strand
CGGCTTCGCCGGGGCGGGAAGGTCGACGAGTCCGAGCGCTCGGCTCGCAAGGCGCGAGCCGAGTCTGGCCAGCGGCGGCGCCTTCGCCGCGAGCACAGCCATCTCCTCGAATCGGGCGAGGAGGGTGTGGGCGAGCGGCCGTCGACGGCTGCGGCTTCTCGTTCCGGCGTAGTAGCGCTCGAAGAACCGGGACTTGATCTCCGGGATGTCGACCTCGACCGGGCAGTGCCCGGCACAGGCGGAACACGACAGACACTGATCGAGGTTTGCGGCGACGGCATCGGCCAGTTCGTCGTCGTCAGGTTCGGCCAGCCAGGCCCGAACCAAATCGGAGCGACCCTTGGGGGACAGCGCCGGGTCGCCGGTCGCCTTGAACGACGGACACATGACCTCGGCGCCCGCGTAGTGATGACACAGACCGTTGCCGTTGCATGCGAACGCCGACTCGAAGTCGGTCCTCGTCGCCAACGGCACGGTCGCGTTGATCGTCCCCCGAAGTGTCGGCTCATCGACGGCGATCAGCGACGAGGGCGAGTCGACCGGGCGATAGAGCTTGCCGGGGTTGCAGATGTCGAGCGGGTCGAATGCCGACTTCACTCGGCGCATCAACGCGATCGTCGAGGCCGACAGGAATGCCTCGGCCGAGTCGCCCCGAAAGCCTCGGCCGTGTTCGCCGACGAGTTCGACGACGTCGTCGGTGATGGACCGCACCAGCGCGACGTCCTCGGGGTCGGTGAGATCGAGCGCGGGGCGAACGTGGACGCACCCGACATCGGCGTGGCCGAACATGCCATAGGCGACGCCGGCATCATCGAGGATTCGACGAAAGCCAGCAATGAAGGCGGGCATCGAAGCGACGGGAACGGCACAGTCCTCCACGAACGCGGTCGGCCGCGCCGACTTGTTCGGTCCGCCCGTTGCGACCTTGGCCAAGAGTCCGACAGCGTCGGCCCGCACCTTCCAGGCGAGGCGTTGCTCGGCCGGGTCGAGGATCGTGCGGACGGCGAGGTGTCGGCCGGTGGAGCGGAGGGCATCGAGCACCGGCGCCTCCTCGGGAAGTTCATCGCCGTCGAACTCGAGCAGCAGTACCGAGCCTCGGTGCTCCCCCACCACCGCGCCGAGCGCTGGCCAGGCGGGCGACGATCGTCCGCGCTCGAGCGTGGTCTCGTCGAACGACTCGATCGCCGATGGCCGCACCAGCGGGGCGAGTTCGACGGCGTCGTCGAGCGCATCGGCAAAGGAGTCGTAGCTCGCAACGACGAGCAGGGTCTGATTCGGCAACGGCGTCAGCCGCAGGGTCGCTTCGGTGATGACACCGAGCGTTCCCTCCGCTCCGCACACCAGCGCGATCGGGTCGATCACCTCCTCGCCGCAGTCATCGAGCTGAACCAGTCTGTCGAGGCCGTAGCCGCTGAACCCGCGGGCCAACTCGGGGAGCCCGAGGTCGGCGCCACTCCCCACTTGATCGGCCAGATCGAGCAGCGAGGCCCACAGCACTGCCGCCGCGCCTCCCTCACCGCGTGGGTCTGCGTCTCGGGCAGCACCGGCGGCGCGTTCTTCGGCCACCGACCGAGGCGTCGGCACCGCGGTGAACGGCGTGCCGTCTGGCAGGAGCATCTCGATCGAGACGACGTGGCGATGCGTCCGTCCGTGAACGAGCGATCCCTTGCCGGCCGCGTCGGTCGAGATCATCCCGCCAACGGTCGCTCGGTTGAGGGTCGACGTGTGCGGCGGCCAGAACAAGCCGTGCTCGGCGAGCGAGGCGTTGAGCTCGGCGGTGACCACACCCGGCTGAACGACGACCGTCTGGCCCTCGACGTCGAGCGAGACGATGCGGTTGAGATGGCGCTTGACGTCGACGACGACGCCGTCGGTCAGGCTCTGGCCGTTCGTGCCCGTTCCGCCGCCGCGGGCGACGATGGGTTGCGGGCGTTCCCTCGCTGCGTTCTCCCTCAGGAGCTGAGCGATCTCGTCTCCCTGGCGCGGCAGCGCAACCCCGGAGGGCCTTACCTGGTAGATCGAGTTGTCGGTCGAGTAGACGGTGGTGGTGGCCCGATCACGAACGATCCTGGCCGCCTCGGACGCCATCTCAGACCACCACGTTCACCATGCGCCCGGGGACCACGATCACCTTCTTGGGCTCGCCGCCGCCGAGGGCCTCGATCACCTTCTCGTCGGCTCGGGCAATCGCTTCGATGTCGGCCGGCGATGCGTCGGCGGCGACCTCGATGCGACTGCGAACCTTGCCGTTGATCTGAATCGGAACCTCGACGGTGTCGTCGACCAGCAGCGCAGGGTCGGCGACCGGGAAGTCGACGTAGGCGATCGAGCCGTCGGTCTCGGCTGAGCGGCCGAGACGGACCCACAGGTCTTCAGCGATGTGCGGGACCAGCGGGGCGAGCATCGTGACGAGGGGCTCGGCGACGTCTCGAGGCATGGCGTCGAGCTTGGTCACGGTGTTGTTCAACTCGATGAGCTTGGCGATCGCAGTGTTGAACCGCAGCGCGTCCATCTCGGTGCGGACGGCGTCGATCGTCTTGTGGAGGACCTTGCGGGTCTCGTCATCGCATGGCTCGTCGACCACGATGCACTCGCCGGTCTCCTCGTCGACGATGTTGCGCCACACCCGTTGCAAGAAGCGGTACATGCCCACGACGTCTCGGGTCTCCCACGGTCGCGACGCGTCCAGCGGACCCATCGCCATCTCGTGGAGGCGGAGTGTGTCGGCGCCGTACTCGTCGTACATCTCTTCCGGCGAGACCGCGTTCTTGAGGCTCTTGCCCATCTTCCCGTACTCGCGGGTGACGGGTTCGTCCTTGAAGAAGAACTCGCCGTCGACCTCTTCGACGTGGGCGGCTTCGACGTAGATGCCGCGCTCGTCCTTGAAGGCGTCGGCCATGATGTAGCCCTGGTTGTAGAGCCGGGCGTATGGCTCGATCGACGACAGGTGGCCGAGGTCGTAGAGCACCTTGTGCCAGAACCGGGCGTAGAGCAGGTGCAGCACCGCATGCTCGACACCGCCGACGTAGAGGTCGATGCCGCCGGGGTGGTCGGGCCGAATGTCGGTCCGCGGACCCATCCAGTAGCGGTCGTTCTCGGCGTCGACGAAGCGGGAGTCGAGCGTCGGGTCGATGTAGCGCATCTGGTACCAGCACGAGCCGGCCCACTGCGGCATGACGTTGGTGTCGCGCCGATAGGTCTGCGTGCCGCGACCATCGCCGAGATCGAGCTCGACGTTGACCCAGTCTTCCAACCGGTCGAGCGGGCTCTCCGGGTTCGACATGGCGTCGTCGGGGTCGAACGTGCGGGGCGAGAACTGATCGGTCTCGGGGAGCTCGATGGGCAGCAGATCGTCCGGGACGGTGTGGGGGCGACCGTCAGCGTCGTAGACGATCGGGAACGGTTCGCCCCAGTAGCGCTGGCGGCTGAACAGCCAGTCGCGAAGCTTGTAGTTGATCGTGGCTTCGCCCGAGCCGTCGGCCTCGAGCCACGCGTTGATCGCGGCGATGCCCTCGGCCTTGTTGGTGATGCCGTTGAGGTCGAGCCCGTTCTCGTGGGTCTCGGTGTTGGACGACTGCACGTACTCGCCATCGCCGATGAAGGCTTCTGGCCACGCCGCGGTGTCGAGGGTCGGTTCGATCTCCCGTTCGGCGAACCACTCGTCGGTCGGACGTTGAATCGCCGGGATCGGCAAGTCGAACTTCCGAGCGAACTCGAAGTCGCGGGTGTCGCCGCACGGCACGGCCATGATGGCGCCGGTGCCGTAGCCCATGAGCACGTAGTCGGCGATCCAGATCGGCAGCTGATCACCGTTGACCGGGTTGGTGGCGTAGGCGCCGGTGAAGACGCCCGTCTTCTCTCGCGTGTCGTCCTGGCGCTCGAAGTCCTTCTTGGCCGCGGCCTGTTCGCGGTACGCGGCGATCTCGTCGGTCTTCGATGCATCGGCGAGCTCGTCGACGTAGGGGTGCTCGGGCGACAGCACCATGAACGATGCACCGAACAG
>CALLIQ010000665.1 GCA_938008925.1 uncultured Acidimicrobiales bacterium | reverse complement strand
GCCCATCGCGTCGAAGCTGATCGTGACGGAGTGGTCGAAGATGACGGCGTAGGTGTCGGTGATCGAGATGTCGTGGATCATCGGCATGTCGGGGACGGGGATGTCGACGACCTTGTTGACCCTGCCGTCGCCGCCGACGACGACATATTGGACGTGGTCGACGAGGTCGGGCCAGGCGTAGGTCATGGCGTGCAGTTCGCCCGTGGACGGGTCGTACTTCGGGTGAGCGGAGAACGCGGCGGGAAGGGTGCCGTAGAAGTCGTTGCGGCCGATGGTGTCGAGCTCGTAGGTCATCTCGACCGGGGTGCCGCCGGCCTCGACCATGGCCCAGGTCGTGCCGGCGAACCCGCCGACGTTGGTGTTGGGGCCGGTTGCAGTGCGGTCGGCACCGAACGAGGGACCGGCCGGCGGTTCTTCGCCGAGTGCCTTGGCGACGTCATCGGCGCGGACCCAGCGGTTGCGGTACCACTCCGCCCTGCCGTCACGGAGGCGCAAGCCGTGCACCATGCCGTCGCCGGAGAACCAGTGGTGTTGCTCGGGCGTCGTGATCTCGTTGATCGGGTTCGGCCCGTTTCGCAACCAGCGGCCGGCGAGCTCGGGTGGCAGGGTGCCCGTGATCGGCAGGTCGGTGGCGGTCACCTCGGAGCTGACGGGTGCACACATGCCGGAGATGTACGGGTTCGACATCGGGATCTCCTCGAGTTCTTCGCGAGTTGACAGGTGTCAACATTTGCAGTCAACACCCGATGTGAACACCTGTCAACCTATGCTTGCCTCCGCCATGACACCTCCGACCAAGACGCCCCGCGCGGAGGCGCAGATCGACACGCGAGATCGCCTCATCGCGTCCGCCGTCGAGCTGATGGCCGAACACGGCTCGGTCGACAAGGTCACGTTGCGCTCGGTGGCGTCCGGAGCGGGAGTGAGCCCGACCGCCGTCTATCGGCACTTCGCAGATCACGAGGCGTTGCTGGGGGAGACGGCGCGCTGGTGCTGGGAACGCTTCGACCACGCGATCAACGGCGAGTCGGCGTTCATCGACGATCCGTTCGAGGCGCTGCGGGTTCAATGCGACTCCTACCTGCGGTTCGCAGCTGAGCAACCCGGCGTCTACCGGGTGCTGTTCTCGACCGTCGGCTCGGTCGGCAACGTTCGCGAAGACGTCGGACTGCCGGTCTTTCAGAAGCTCGTCGACTCGGTCGGGCGAGCGTTGGCAGCCCTCGGTGACGAACGAGCGCCGCTCGGCATCGCCCTCCAGTCCTTCACCTGGATTCACGGCATCGCCGACCTGTCGCTCGCAAACGTCGAGCTGCCGTTCGCCGATGCCGATGTACAAGTGCACGACATGCTCGAGGCGCTTCGGCTGGTCAAACCCCTCTAGCGTGTTGTTATGGCGCTGGCCGCGAAAGACGCACCCCCGTCGTCCGGTGGTAATCGAGCCGCAAGAGCTCGCGATTGGAGCTTCGCCCGCGAGCCGTTTTGGCTGTTCTCCCACGTGTTCGCTGCCAGCGTCGTCGCCTTGTTTCTCTTCTTCTGTTTCGGTTGGCAGATTCCCCGTCATTTCGAGAGGGCCGACCAGAACGAACTGGTCGAGGCCCGTTCGTTCGGCGATCCGATCGACGTCGACGCGGCGCTCGAACAGTCGATCGACGAACTCGAGTTCACGGCCGTCGAAACCACCGGTCGGTGGCTGAACCCCACCCTGATTCGGGTCGCGAATCGCTCCCAGAACGGTCAGGCGGGGGAGTGGCAGGTCGGTGTCTTCGAGACCGATGCCGGCACGCAGCTCCTGGTGAACCGCGGGTTCGTCCCCCGAGAGGTCGAATCGGCTGAACCGCCAGCGGGCGACCGGCTCACCGGTTGGCTCCGTGAGACCCGCGTGCAGGAGGGTTTCGCAGTAGCCGACACGGGCGAAGGTGAACGGGCACCGCGGCTCGACATCGAGGTCTTCGAGGACCGATTCGGCGAGGACTTCGCTCCGCTGTGGCTGCAACTCGAGACGCCGACCGACGCCGAGGCGTTTCCCCAGCCGGTCCCGCTTCCCGAGCTGAACGCCGGGCCGCACTTCAGCTACGCGGTCCAGTGGTTCATCTTCGCAGCGCTCGGCGTGATCGTGTACCTGCTCCTGCTCCGGAAACGGGCAGGGGAGCACTCTCAGGCGTCCACTAGTCTCTAGCCCGTGCCAACCGAATCCAGCCCTGCCCTCCTCTCACTGCTCGGACTTCGCCTCAAGGGCTTCGCCGAAGCGCAAGCGATCGCCGACCTCGTCGGCCTCGAGCTCGACGGCGTCACCGCCGAGCTGGAAAAGGCTGCCGAGTCGGAGTTCACGTCCTTCCGAGACGGGCGCCGCACGGGCTGGACCCTCATGCCGGCAGGACGGGCCGAGATCGAGCGCCTCGCCTCTGAGGAGCTCGACGCTGTTGGCTGTCGCGACATCGCACAGTCCACGTACGAACAGTTCCTCGAGCTGAACGGCCGCATGCTGCAGACGTGCACCGACTGGCAGGTCAAAGACATCGACGCCAACGAGCTCAACGATCACACCGACGCTGAGTACGACGCCGGCGTCATCGCCGACCTGGTCGATCTCGACAACGCCGTGCAGCCGCTGTGCAATGAACTCGCCAGCCACCTGAGTCGGTTCTCGATCTACGCCCCTCGGTTCACCGCTGCCCTCGACAAGGTGCACGCCGGCGACACGAAGTGGTTCACCGGCCCGATCATCGAGTCGCACCACACGGTGTGGTTCGAGTTCCACGAAGACCTGCTCGCAACGCTCGGTATCGACCGGGCCAGTGAAGGAAGCCACGGATGACCCGCACCAACAACCCACGGTTCGGAACCGTGCTCACGGCCATGGTGACGCCGTTCACCGATGACGGGGCACTCGATCTCGAAGCGGCCGCCGAACTGGCGACCTACCTGGTCACCCACGGCAACGACGGCATCATCGTCGCTGGTACCACCGGTGAGTCGGCCACCCTGACGCACGACGAGCAGATCGCCCTCGTCGAGACCGTTCGAGCCGCCATCCCCGATCACAAGCTCGTGGCCGGCGCAGGGAGCAACGACACCCGCGCCGCCGTCGAACTCACCGAGCGGGCGACCGCTGCGGGCGCCGACGGCATCTTGCAGGTCACGCCTTATTACAACCGTCCGAACCAGACCGGCATCGAGGCCCACTTCCGGGCGACGGCTGCGGCGACCGACCTTCCCGTCGTCATCTACGACATCCCCGTCCGCACCGGCCGCAAGATCTCGACCGAGACGCTGTTGTCCCTCCTT
>CALLIQ010000664.1 GCA_938008925.1 uncultured Acidimicrobiales bacterium | reverse complement strand
GTCGCTCCCATGCGCCGCCATCCTCTTCGACAGCGATGGCGTGCTCGTCGACTCCCACCTCGACGGCCATCGAGCCTGGACCGAGCTGGCCGGCGAGTTCGATTTCACCCTCGACGACGAGACGTTCGCATCGCTTGCCGGGATCCGGCCGGCCGACTCCCTCCGCCGCTTCGTCACCCCGGACCGGCTGGCCGAGGCCGTGACCCGCCTCGAAGACCTCGAGGTGTCGCTGGCAACCGACACGCCGGCGCTCCCCGGAGCCCGCCAGCTGCTCACCGCCCTTCCGGCGCACCGATGGGCGATCGCCACCTCGGCGAGCCACCGACTCGCGCTGGCCCGATGGAACGGCGCGAGCATCCCCGTTCCAGCGATCGTGGTGTCGGCCGAGGACGTCGCGAACGGCAAGCCCGATCCCGAGCCGTATCTGACGGCCGCCGCCGCGCTGGGCGTCGACCCGGCGTCGTGCATCGTGTTCGAGGATTCGCCATCTGGCGGCAAGGCCGGAATCGACGCGGGCATGACCGTCGTCGCCGTCGGCGATCAGCCTTGGCCATTCGAACCAACGGCGCGAATCGAGACGCTCGAGCAGGTCACGGCGACGAGCACTGTCACGCACAACAGCAGAGACACGAACGACAGCAGAGACTCGCCCGGTTCCCTGATCGTGGAACTGCACGCCGTTCGCTAGCGCCGGTGTTCGACCCCGGCTTTTCGCCGCGAGAGTCCCCGTGCCAACCCGGTGCGGAACCTTGCTTCCACAAAGTGGAAGCCTCCTACATGGTGGGAACGTCACCAGTACGCTCGCCGTGCCCCGAACGTGTGACGCAAGCCACAGGCTCAGGGCGAACCCACCGGACACCCCAGACGCTCACCGGAGTCACCATGGCTTTCCCCTCCGACCTCGACATCGCCAAGCAGGCGACGTTGAAGCCGCTCAACGACATCGCGGAAGCCTCCGGCATCCCGATCGAGCACCTCGAGCCGTACGGCACCGGGTCGGCAAAGATCGCACTCGATGCGATCCCCGCCATGGCCGATCGGCCGCGAGCCAAGTACGTGGTGGTCTCGGCGATCACGCCGACGCCGCTCGGCGAGGGCAAGACGACGACGACCGTCGGACTCGGTCAGGCGTTCCAGCACATCGGGTCGTCCGCCACCATCGCCATCCGTCAGCCATCGATGGGCCCGACCTTCGGCATCAAGGGTGGTGCCGCCGGCGGCGGCTACAGCCAGGTCGTCCCCATGGAGCTGTTCAACCTCCACCTCACCGGCGACATGCACGCCGTCACCGCGGCCCACAATCTCTGCTCGGCCGTGCTCGACGCCCACATCTATCACGGCAACGAATCGGGCCTCGACCTCCACAACATCACGTGGCGTCGAGTGCTCGACGTCAACGACCGAGCCCTGCGCAACTGCGTGATCGGACTCGGCGGACGACTCGATGGCGTGCCCCGCGAGACCGGGTTCGACATCACCGCCGCCTCCGAAGTGATGGCCGCACTCGCCCTGTGCACGTCGCTCCAGGACCTGCGCGTTCGCCTCGGCCGGATCGTGGTCGGCTACACCAAGGACGGCACGCCGGTGACCGCCGAAGAGATCGGCGCAGCCGGCTCGATGGCCGTGATCCTCATGGAGGCGATCAAGCCCAACCTCATGCAGACCCTCGAGGGCACCCCGGCGCTGGTGCACACCGGACCGTTCGGCAACATCGCCACCGGCAACTCCTCGATCGTGGCCGACCAGATCGGCATCCACATGAGCGACTTCCTGCTCACCGAGGCCGGCTTCGGCGCCGACATGGGGGCCGAGCGCTTCTTCAACATCAAGTGCCGCTACTCGGGCATCGCCCCCGATGCCGCCGTGCTCGTCGCCACGGTCCGCGGCCTCAAGGCCCACTCGGGCAACCACAAGATCGTTCCCGGCAAGCCCCTCCCGCCGGCCATTCTCGAGGCCAACCCCGACGAGGTGCACCAGGGCGGCGCCAACCTTCGCAAGCAGCTCGAGAACATGCAGATCCACGGCTGCACGCCCGTCGTCGCCATCAACGTCTTCCCCGGTGACCACGACGAAGACATCAATGCCATCAAGGAGATCGCAGACGAGTTCGGCGCCCGGGCCGCCGTCTCGACCCACTTCTCCGACGGCGGCCGAGGCGCCGCCGAGCTCGCAACGGCGATCAAGGAAGCAGCGGAAGAAGAGTCGCAGTTCCAAGTGCTCTATCCCGACGAGATGCCGATCCGGGAGAAGATCGAGACCGTCGCAACGAAGGTCTATGGCGCCGATGGCATCGAGATCTCGCCGGCCGCATCCAAGCAGATCGACACCTACGAAGCCGCCGGGTTCGGCAACCTCCCGGTCTGCATCGCAAAGCAGCACCTGTCGCTCAGCCACGACGCCAAGCTCAAGGGCGCTCCCACCGGATGGACCCTCCCGGTCCGAGAGGTGCGAGCATCGGTCGGGGCCGGCTTCGTCTATCCGATCTGCGGTGACATGCGCACCATGCCGGGCCTCGGCAAGACCCCGGCCGCCCACTCCATCGACCTCGACTTCTCCCAGAATCCCGCTGGCGAGATCATCAACCTCTCGTAAGGCTCTCCTCATGCTGACTCCGCCCAAGGGCTCCGTCATGCAACTCGCAGAGTTGCCTCTCGCTCCGCTCGGTCAATCGGCTGAGCCCGATCCTGCTGCTTCGCTCCGCTACGCAGCCTGAACGGACCAACAATGGTTTTGTTTCGCAAGAACAAGGGCGGCGACCAGGGCGACGAGTTCGCTGAATCGCCGGAAGCCAAAGCACATCGAATCGGCCTGACCGAGAACTTCACCATCGAGCTCGTGCCGATGAAGTCGCTCGAGGGGGCACGAGCGCACCTGCCCGCCGGCGCCACGCTGTCGGTCACGTGCTCACCGGCGAAGGGCATCGAGGAGACGCAACGTCTCACCGAGGAGTTCCTCGCCGAGGGCTTCGATCCAATCCCCCACTTCTCGGCCCGCATGGTGCGCGACTACGACCACGCGGTCGAACTCGCCGCCTGGTGCAAGCGACTCGGGCTCGCTCGCATCTTCCTCGTCGGCGGCGACGCCGACCCGCCCGGCGGCTACTTCGATGCGGTGAAGTTCCTCGGCGACTTCCTCACCACCGACCACGGCCTGACCGCGATCGGCGTCACGGCATATCCGGACCACCACGCCTTCATCTCCGACGAGAAGCTTCACGAGGCGTTGCACGCCAAGCAGGCGTTGCTGGCCGAGGCCGGCGTCGACGGCTGGTGCAGCACGCAGATGTGCTTCGACGCCGAGGTGATCGAAGACTGGATCCGTGCCGAGCGCGCCGCCGGCCTCACGATGCCCATTCATCTCGGCGTGTCCGGCGTGGTCGACAAGACCAAGCTCATGACGATGGGCGTGCGCATCGGGCTCGGGCAGTCGCTCGGCTATCTCAAGAAGAACCGAGCGGCCATCACCAAGATGATGACCAGCTCGTCCTACGACCCCAACGATCTACTCATGCCGCTCTCGGAGGCGAACCTCGAGCTGGGCGTCGAGGGTGTGCACATGTACACCTTCAACCAGATCGAGGCGACCGAGGCCTGGCGGGCCGAGACCCTGAGCTCGAACTGAGCAAGGTGCTGACGGCGGCCAAGCCAATGGCGAACCCCACCAGCAGCCAGACCGCAGGACCGAAGCCGCCGCGATCGGCGAGAACGCCGACGGCGACCGGACCGGTGACGCCGCCGATCTCACCGGCCGTGAAGTAGAGCGCACTGGCCCCGGCCATGTTGGTTGGCCCGACGTCGTCGGACTCCATCATGAACAGCATGGCGATCGGGAGCACGATCGCTCGCATGGCGCCGACGAGCAACAAGCCAATCGCCGTCGCCAGTCCCCACCCTCCCACCAGGGGCATCAGACCGATGCCGAGCACGAGATAGCTCCCGACGAGCATGGGCCGACGCCGACGCGCATCGGCGAACCGGGGCAGCGTGAGCGAGGCGACGAGACCGGACAAGCTGATCGCCGCCGCCCATGTGCTCGCGGAGGTCCGGCTGAGGCCGACGTCGGTCAACATCTCCGGGAGCCAATTGGCCAAGGCGTGGTTCACGAAGAACGTGGCGATGGCGATCAGCAGGATCAGCCGAACGATCGGAATGGCCATCAGCGCCCGGGTGTCGAGGCGCCCGACCGACGGTCGATGCCAGGGATCCTCCACCGTGCCGGGCGGCCGTGCCGTCACGGCGAACCAGGCGAGTCCGAGCACGGCGGACAGCCCGGCGAAGCTTGCGACGACAAGGCGCCAACGATCGTCGAACAGCGGCATCAGGACGGCGTTGGCGGTGAGCAAGGTGATGACGGAACCGACGACGGGACCGCTCACCGCGATGCCGGTCGCCAGGCCACGTTCGTCGGAGTCGAACCACGAGCTGACGAGAGTCGGTACACCGATCGACACCAGCGGGCCACCGAGGCCGAACACACCGACCGCGGCGAGCAACCCGTACCAGCCGCCGGCTCCGGCGCGGAGCAGACCGGACATGACGATGAGTGCGATCCCGGTGCTGAGACCGACCCGAAGGCCGACCCGGTCGAGGTAGCGGCCGGCTGGAATCGCGGCAAAGAGGTAGACGAACTGCCACGCGCCGAGCACCGCTCCCATCTGTCCGAGTGTGAGATCGAGATCATCGGCGATGACGCCGACCAACGGCGAGAACGAGGCGGCGACCACGCCGAACCCGACGTAGAGGCCCGTCGCGACGGCCAGCAGTCGCCACCGGTAGCCACTCAACCGATCCGCCCGAGTCACAGTGCTTCGGTCACAGTGCTTCTGTCACAGTGCTTCTGTCACGGTTCCGCGATCACAATGCTTCGGTCACAGTGCCGCGATCACAGTGCCGCGATCACGGAGCGTCGACCAGCAAGCGCGACGTCTCCGCCGCAGCCGAAGCCACGAGTTCGCCGATGGAAGCCTTCGACGTGTCGCCGGGGAACCGGTAGGTGGGGGCGAAGGCGCCGATGCTGGCGACCGCGACGCCCTTGCCGTCGAGCACGGGGGCCGCACAACCGGTGACCCCATCGGCGAACTCGTCGACCGACCAGACCACGCCGTCGGCATCGAGTTCGTCGAACCGCTGACGAAGTTCGACGCGAGTTGCCGGCGTCGACTCCGTGAACGCAACCGGCCCCTCGGCCAGATAGGCACTGAAGCGCTTCGCCGGCCAATCGGCCATCAGCACCTGGCCACCGGCCGCGGCGTGAGGCGGGTGGAGTTCGCCGGTCCAGTCGCCGGCATCGACCGCGGTCGGCACCAGGACTTGATCGAGATACAGCAGGTCGTCTCCCTGGAGCACCATCAAGGTCGTGTGCTCGCCGAGCGTCTCGGCGAGGTCGACG
>CALLIQ010000663.1 GCA_938008925.1 uncultured Acidimicrobiales bacterium | reverse complement strand
GAGCGTCAGCGAGCAACTCGAAGCAACGCAAAGCGTTGCCGCTTACTCGTCAGACGGGGGTTCCGTTGTGGGTGGCGGCTCGGTGGTCGGCGGCGGTTCGGTCGTCGGCGCCGAGGTGGTCGGTGGTGCCGTCGTGGTATCGATCGCTCGACCGACGGTGATCTTCACTTCCATGCCGACTTCGAGGCTCTCGTTGGCGGCCGGGTCCTGACTGATGACCTTTCCGGCCTCGGGCGCGTCCGGCAGCACGTCCACGAATTCAATCCCGATGACAAAGCCCTTGTTGAGGATCGCCTGCTCGGCGGCCGCCTGGGTCAGCCCGACGAGGGGCGGAACCAGCTCGGTCTCGGGGCCCTTCGACACGTAGAGGATGATCTTGCGATCCTTCGCCACTGCGGTACCGACGGGCGGGTCGGTCCGGATGACGAGGCCGTTCTCCACCTCGGACGAGGCTTCCAAAATGATGTCGGGGCTCGGCAGGCCCTCTTGGCCCAGTCGGTTGCTGGCGTCGCCGCTCGACAGGCCCCGCACGTCGGGGATATCGACCTGGGCTCGGCCGGCGGACACGGTGATGGTGACGAGCGTGTCGGTGTTGACCTGCTGGTTCGGCTGCGGCGACATCGAGATGACGAGGCCTTCGTCGATGTCGTCGCTGGCTTCGCGCACGATGTCGACCCGGAGGCCTTCATCGCGCAGCGCCTGAGACGCCTGCTCCTCGGTGAGGTTCTCCACGTTGGGCAACAGCACCGTCTCCGATGCTCGAGCGACCCGGATCGTCACGAGTGATCCGAGCTCGACCTCTTGCCCCTGGCGGGGGTCCTGGTCGAACACCACATCGGCTTCGACATCTTCGTTGTCTTCGAAGATGGCGTTGAAGGTGAACCCGGCGTTGTCGAGCTCACGCTCGGCCTGGTCCTTGGTCAGCCCGATCACCTCGGGTACCGCGACCACCTCGGCCGTCGGATCGATCGTCTCGGTGTCGCCGCTATCGCTGCCGAACACGTTGGCGATGTAGAGGATGAGACCGGCGAGGGTGAGGAGGAGCACGGCGAGGATCGCCAAGAACACGCCATTGCGGCGAGGCGGCTCGTAGTACTCCTCGGCCGGGATCTCCTGCTCGGCGGCTGCGGCGGCCGGCATGGCCCGTGTGGTGTCGATCACGGCGCGGTTTCCGGCCGTGTCGGTGGCCGAAGCGGCTGCAGCCCCAACGCCAGCGCCCACCCCGGCTCCGGCGACGGCCGCTGCGGCACCGGCATTGGCCGCACCATTGGCGGCGGCTGGGTCGGCCGAGTCGGCAACGCCCCCAAAGCCGACGAGGGGCTGGCCCTCACGGAAACGGCGGAGGTCGCCCCGCACGTCTTCGGCCGAGTCGTAACGCTGGTCGGGGTTCTTCGCCAACAACCGGGCGATCAGCGCTTCGAGGTTGCGGGGCACGGCCGGGTTGATCGACGTTGGACGCGGCGGCGCTTCCTGCACGTGCTTGTAGGCGATGGCAACGGGCGAGTCGCCGGCGAACGGCGGGGTGCCGGTGACCATCTCGAAGAGCACGACGCCCAGTGAGTAGAGGTCGCTGCGGGGGTCGACGTTCTTGCCCTGCGCCTGCTCGGGTGAGAAGTACGTGGCCGTGCCCATGACCGAGCCGGTCTGGGTCAGCTCGTCTCCGCCGCCGAAGGCGCGGGCGATGCCGAAGTCGGTGACCTTCACCTGGCCGTCAGGCGTGATCAAGATGTTGCCGGGCTTGACGTCTCGGTGGACGGTGCCGTTGCGGTGGGCGAACCCGAGGCCAGCGGCCACGTCGGTGGCGACTTCGGCGGCGCGGTCGGGGTGCAGGGTCCCCTCGGCCCGAAGGACCTCGGCGAGGCTGCGACCCTCCACGTACTCCATGACGATGAAGTAGGTGTTGTCGTGCTGTCCCCAGTCGTAGACGGCGACGATGCTCGGATGGTTCAGGTTCGCAGCGGCCTGAGCCTCTCGGCGGAACCTCTCGACGAAGGTGGGGTCGGCCGCAAACTGCGGGAAGAGAACCTTGATCGCGACGGGCCGATCGAGGAGCTGGTCACGTGCAAGGAAGACGTCGGCCATCCCACCGCGGGCAAGCCGGCGGTGCAATTCATAGCGGCCGTTGAGGACCGGGCGGGAGGGAGGGGCGACGTCGGACACAGCAGAAAGAGGTTAGTGACCGGAGAAGACTATGCCGCGAAGTGGGTCGCGATGAGTTCACGGGCGATCGGAGCCGCGACCCGGCCACCGGTCTGGTCGGGATCCTCGTCGGTCGCCTCGACGAAAACGGCGACCACGAGCTCGGGCCGTTGCCCGGGCGGACCGGCGAATGCGATGAACCAGGCGTGCGATTTCGGCTCTTCGGTGCCGAGCTGCGCGGTGCCGGTCTTGCCACCGACGTCGAGGCCGGGCACCTGTGCCGCCGTGCCCGAACCGGCTTCGACGACGCCGATCATCGCCTGTCGGAGCGCGGTGGCCGTGATCAGCCCCATCGGCTGTTGCCACACGGTCGGGTTCGGCGTCGTGACGACCTCGCCCTTGGTGTTGCGGATCTCCGACACGATCCGTGGTGCGAACACTTCACCGTCGTTGGCCACCGCGGCGGCCACCAGGGCCATCTGCAGCGGCGTGGCCGCCACGTCGTTCTGGCCGATCGATGCCTGAGCGAGGGCCGGTGAGTCCTCGTAGACCCCGGCCGGGATCTCGACAGAGGGCGGGCGTTGCTGCGCTCCGTAATCGGTCGGGAATCGGCTCGCCACGGCGCCCGGCAGATCGATCGGGGGCACCGTGTTGAACCCGAAGCTCTGGGCCTGGTCGGTGAGGCGTTGCGGTCCGAGGAGCTCGGCGCCGAGCTCGGCGAAGCCGGTGTTGCACGAGATTCGCAACAGCTCGATCAACGGACCGCCGCAGGTGTTGCCGCCGAAGTTCGCGATCGGGCGCGACGTCAGCGGTGCGGTGTAGCCGCTGCTGACGTCGAACACCGGCGAGTCGAGGGTGGCGACACCCGTCTCGAGTGCAGCGGCGGCGGTCACGACCTTGAAGGTGGAGCCGGGGAAGTAGATGTCTCGATAGGCGGCCGCCCGCAGCGGGTTGCCATCTTCCTCGACCAGTTCGCTGAAGGCTTCGTTCACCGCTCGACCGTCATGCGATGCGAGGAGGTTCGGATCGAAGCTCGGGTTCGACCAGAGCGCGAGCACGTCGCCGTTGCGAGGATCGAGGACGACGACCGAACCACGACGATCACCGAGTGCATCGCGAGCGGTGGTCTGGAGATCGTGGCGGATCGTGAGCACGACCTGGCCCGTCGAGTCGTCCTCTCCGAGGATGCCGGCGAGGCCGGAGAGCTGGAGCGACGGGGTGCGTCCGACGAGTTCGTCGTTGTAGCTGCGCTCGATCCCCTCGGCGCCGATGTTGAACGACAGATAGCCGACGGTGTGGGCGTAGAGATCGCCCTCGGGATACTCCCGCTGCAGCTCGAAGACCCCGTCGGACGGGACGGAGCGAGCGACCACGACGTCGTCGGCCGTCGACACGAACCCGCGGGGCCGGGAGAAGTCGCGCTGCACGGTTCGGGTGTTGGCGGGATGCTCGCGCAACGCCTCGGCGTCGAGCACCTGAATCCGGTTGAGCTGCGCGAACAGGAGCACGAAGCAGCCGAGCAGCACGATGAGGATGTGGCGGAGGTTGCGGTCGATCACGAGGCCAACCCCGGGATCACGTCTGGCGTGTTCGACCGATGCGAGATGCGAACGAGCAACGCGAGCGCGATGTAGTTCGAGATCAGCGACGATCCGCCATAGGAGACAAACGGCAGGGTCACGCCCGTGAGTGGGAGCACTCGCAAGACACCGCCGATGATCACGAAGGCCTGAAAGCCCATGAGGGCGGTGAGCCCAGCGGCCAGCAACTTCTCGAACGTGCTCTTGGCCTGAAATGCGACTCGGAACCCAGCGCCGACGAACAGGAGGAACGCGGCGAGGATCGCGGTGCCGCCGAGCAGACCGAGCTCCTCCCCCACCGCAGCGAAGATCATGTCGGTCGATGCGAACGGGATCTTGCCCGGCGTGCCGAGTCCGAGCCCGGTCCCCGTGATGCCGCCATCGGCGAGGGCGAACGCAGCCTCGACGATCTGGAAACCGTCGCCCTTTGGCTCGGCGAAGGGGTCGATCCAGATGTCGACCCGGCGCTGCACGTGGGTGAAGTAGCGGTGGGCGCCGAACGAGCCAGCGGCGAAGAGGCTGAGGCCCGACAAGACGTAGGCGGTGCGGCCGGTGGCGGCGTAGACCATCACCAGGAAGAGGGTGAAGAAGAGCAGCGACGAGCCGAGATCGCGTTCGGCCACCATCACGATGAGGGCGACGCCCCACGCGAGTGCGAGCGGCCCGAAGTGCTTGAGATCCGGCAGGTTGAGCGGGCCGAGACGACGCGTGGCGGCGGTGAGCAGCTCGCGTTTCTCCACCAGGTACCCGGCGAGGAACGCAGCGAGCACGATCTTGGCGAACTCGCCCGGCTGGATGCTGAACGGTCCGATGCGAAGCCAGATCCGGGCGCCGTTGATGTTGACGCCGAGGCCGGGAATCAGAGGCAAGAGCAACAAGACGACACCGACGAGGGCCAGCGTGTAGCGATAGCGCTCGAGCGGCCGCACGTCCTTGAACAGCGCGAGCGTGAGTGTGAACGCGGCCAGGCCGATGAAGGTCCACGCCGACTGGCTGTCGGCGAGACCCGGGTCGAGGCGAGCGATGACGACGTAGCCGAGGCCGTTGAGGAATGCCGCGAGTGGCACGAGAAGACCATCGGCGGCAGACGCGAACCGCCGC
>CALLIQ010000662.1 GCA_938008925.1 uncultured Acidimicrobiales bacterium | reverse complement strand
GGCGTCGCCCACGTACCCGAAGACCGGGAGAAGGACGGTCTCGTCGGGACCTATTCGATCGCCGACAATCTCGTACTCAACCGCTACTTCGAGCCCGACTTCGCCACCGGCGGCCGACGCCAATTCGGCGCCATCAACGCGAACGCAGAAGACCTGGTTCAGCGCTACGACGTCGCGACGCCGAGCATCGAGACGCCAGCCAAGTCGCTGTCGGGCGGTAACAAGCAGAAGGTCATCGTCGCCCGCGAGCTCAGCACCGACAATCAGCTGGTCGTGGCGTCGCAGCCGACCCGCGGGGTCGACGTCGGTTCGATCGAATTCATCCACGAGCAGTTGGTCGCCGAGCGCGATCGAGGCGCCGCTGTGCTCCTCGTCTCGGCCGAGCTCGACGAGATCTTCAGCCTCGCCGATCGCATCGCCGTGATCTACGAGGGCGAGATCGTGGCCAACATCCCGGCCGATCAGGCCACCCGCGAGCAGGTCGGACTCTTGATGGCGGGCGCCGGCGACTGAGCCACGCACTAGGTTGCCCCGATGCTGAGTGAGAGGGAACGGTCACTCCAACCGGAGTACGACGTGGTCGTGATCGGGTCGGGCTACGGCGGAGCGATCGCGGCGTCTCGCCTCGCTCGGGCCGGCCGAACCGTCTGCGTCTTGGAGCGGGGTGGCGAACACTGGCCCGGCGACTTTCCGGAGACCTTCCGAGAGGCCGCCAAACAGAGCCAGATCAACACCATCAAGCGCCGCTACGGCTCGCCGACGGCGCTGTATGACTTCCGGTTCGACGACGAGGTCAACGTGCTCGTCGGCTGCGGGCTCGGCGGCACCTCGCTGATCAACGCGAACGTGGCCCTCCGGCCGCTCCCTGCCGTCTTCGACGACGATCGCTGGCCAGCGGCGCTCCGCGGCGACAACAAGCGCGAGCTCGATCCCTACTTCGACCGGGCCGAGCGGTGGCTCGGATCGAACGCCTATCCGGACGATGCGCCACCGCTGGCCAAACTCGATGCGCTCCAGACCGTTGCCGACCACCTCGAGACGCCGCTGCATCGGGCACCGGTCAACGTGACGTTCAGCCAGACGACCAACGCTGCCGGTGTGACCCAGCCAGCCTGCAACAACTGCGGCAACTGCATCGCCGGCTGCAATGTCGGCGCCAAGAACACCGTGCTCATGAACTACCTGCCGGACGCGGTCGCGAACGGCGCGCAGATCTTCACGAAACGATCGGTCGACACCGTCCGTCCGGTCGAGCGGGGCGGGCGACGGTGGGAAGTCGCCTTCCACGAGGTGTCGAGCGGCCGCCGCATGTTCGACGCGCCGACCCAGACGATCCGAGCCGACATGGTCGTGCTCGCGGCGGGCACCCTCGGTTCGACCGAGATCCTGCTGCGCTCGCGAGACGCCGGTCTCGACGTGTCCGACAAGCTCGGCGAGCGGTTCAATGGCAACGGTGACGTGCTCGGGTTCGGCTACGACTCCGATCGCGATGTCAACGCGATCGGTTGGCGACCGAAGGCGGCAGGTGAGCCCGTCGGGCCAACCATCAGCGGCGTCGTGCCCGTCGTCGAGGGTGCGGAGCCACCCGGTCTGTCGAGCGGCGACCTCGTCATCGAGGAGGGCGCCATCCCCGGCGTGCTCGGACGGGTGCTTCCGCTGACGTTGCTGTTCACCGCACTCACCGCCAGCAACGCCCCCGTCCGCAAGAAGATCCGGATGATTTTTCGCTCCTGGCGGGAGGCCGCCCGACACACACTCACCTACTTGGTGATGAGCAACGACGAGTCGAACGGCCGCCTGACGCTCGTCGACGATCGCGTCACCGTCGACTGGCCGGCCGGCCCGACCGACGTCCACATCCGCCGCAACAACGCGCTGCTCGAGAAGGTCTCCCCCGCAATCGGCGCCCAGTACACGCCGGAGATGTGGTGGACCGAGGCGATGGGCCACCAGTTGATCACCGTTCACCCGCTCGGCGGGTGCGTCATGGCTGACGATGCCGTCGGCGGCGTGGTGAACGATCGGTGCGAGGTCTTCGCCGGTTCGTCGGGCACCGACACCCACGCCGGGTTGTTTGTCATGGACGGCTCCGTGGTCGCCCGCCCCGTCGACACCAACCCGTCGCTCACCATCTCGGCGTTGGCCGAGCGCGCCGTCGCCCTCATCGCCAGCGACAACGCGTGGCCGCTCGACGTCGCGCCCGCGGTGGAACCGATCGACACCGCACTGCAGATCTACCCCCAGCCGAATGAGGTGGTGTTCACCGAGCGCATGGTCGGTTGGATCGGGCTCGGGAGCGAGACCTACGAAACCGGGGTCAAGAAGGGCCGGGCGGACGCATCGCCCTTCTCGTTCGTGCTCACGATTCGCGTGGACGACGTCGATCGTCTCGCCGATGACCCCGGCCGGGTCGTCGGCTTCACGGGCACCGTTGACGCGCCGATCCTCTCGAGTGACCCGCTCGCCGTCAGCGATGGCGAGTTCCGTCTGCTCAGCCGCGTCGCGGACTCCGCCGAGGAGTGGAACATGTCGTATCGCATGCGACTGACCACCACCGACGGACAGCGATTCGACTTCGAGGGCCACAAGGTCGTTCGCACCGGTTCGATGCTCAAGGGCTGGCGAGACACCACCACGCTGTTCGTCACCCTCTCCGAGGTCGACGGCGACGCCATCGGCCGAGGGATGCTGCGCATCACGGTGCCCGACCTGATGCGACAGCTCTGGACCATCGATGCGCCCCACGCCGGCGTCGTTCGTCGACAACGGCTCAAGTACCGGTTCGCTCGCGCCTTCACCGGTGCGTTCCTGCCGATCTACGGCGGCTTGTTGGCCGAGGCGGATCGCCCCGATCACCAACCGTTCACCGGCCTGCGATCGCTGCGCCTTCCGACCCCGGCGGCACATGCGTACAGCCCATCGACCGGCTGGCGCGAACTCGACGACGCCGCCGTCGCCGAGGTGGCCATGAGCGCGCCCGACCACCTGCGCACGAGGGGCACCGCCGTCCTCGACGCCGTGCCCGACGACGCAGAACTGCTCCTCACCCGCTTCGAGGGCGGCGAGAAGGGCCCCGTGCTGCTCGCGGCCGGATTCGCGATGCGGGCGAACTCCTTCGCCGAACCGACGACCGACACGACGTTGACCGAGACGCTCGTCGAGGCTGGCTATGACGTCTGGCTGTTCGACTACCGGGCCAGCATCGCCCTGCCGTCGAGCCGCAGTCGGTTCACGATCGACGACATCGCGACCCTCGACTGGCCCCGGGCCGTCGATGAGGTGCGACGGATCACCGGCGCCGACTCCGTCCAGGCGGTCGGGCACTGCGTCGGATCGGTGTCGATCATGATGGCCATCCTCTCCGGCGTCGACGGGATTCGCAGCGCCGTCTGTTCCCAGTTCACCGTCAACACCGAGACCTCGGCGCTCAACCGCTTCAAGAACGCACTGCGCGTCGCCGACCTGTTCCACGTGCTGGGCGTCCGCTCACTCGAGCCGAGCGTCACCCGGTCCACCAAGGACCGCCTGACCGATCTCGCCGCCGGCGTCCTCCCGATCCCGAAGGGAGAGGCGTGCCAGGTCCCGATGTGTCGCTGGCTCAACGCCATCTTCGGGCTGACCCACACCCACGATCAGCTGAACGCCGCGACCCACGAGTCGTTCACCGCAGCGTTCGGTGTCGGCGAGGTGAAACCGCTCCGCCATCTCGCCCTCATCTTGCGCAAGGGGCGTGCCGTCGACCACGAAGGCAACGACACGTATCGGCCGAACGTCGAGCGGCTCGGCCTGCCGATGCTGTTCATCCAGGGCGAGAAGAACTACATCTTCCGGCCGGGAGGCATGGCGAAGACGCTGGCGTGGCTGCGCTCACATCACGATCCGGCACTGTTCGAGTTGCTTTACCTCGACGACTACGCCCATCTCGACGGCATCGTCGGCACGCACGCGGATCGCGACGTCCACCCCCACATCCTTCGCCACCTGGATGCGAATCAGGTCCACGCTCACGACACCTGAGGCGTGCCCGAGAGTTGGCCCCTGGCTAGCCGAGCACGTCGGTCACAAGCCCGAGTCCGAGCTCGGCGGCGGCTGAACGGGCGCTGGCTTCGAGCGCGTCCGCACGGGCGACGTCGCCATCGCCATCCCGAGACCGCAGCACGAGGCTCAGCTCCGCTTCGGTGAGTGCGATGAAGGGCCGAGCACTCATTTCTTCGTGGCGGGCCAACGCCGCTTCGTAGCTGGCGATGGCCTCGTCGTCGCGACCCAACACCGTCAGCAACGTCGCGTAGTGATGGGTCCCGGCCCCGAGGAAGTTCGCCAACCCCAGGGTCGCGTTCATGTCTCGATAGGGAGCCAACGACGAGGCCACCCGAGCCGCGAGTTCGCGATCGCCGGCGGCCCGGGCGACTCGGCAGAGCGCGACGACATCGAACCACCACAGGTAGTCGAGCTGAGCGTCGGCCCCGTCCATTCCGTCGCTCCGTTCGACGTCGCCGATGGCAACGTCGACCCATCCGGCGTCGGCGGCGAAGAAGGCGAGCGACACGGGTCGATCGTGGACGGCGGCCGAGAGCTCGTAGAGCGGGGCCGAGTAGCCCTGGATCCAACTGGTGGCGAAGCTGACCGCCGCAAACAGCCGGTTGGCATCCTCTTCCGGATACCCGGACAGCAGCCGAACGAGCGAGGCGATCTCGGCGCTGCCCGTCTCGAAGTCGCCCTGGAGGTTGGCGACGAGGGCGCGCCACATCGTCGTGAGTCGTCGACCCTCGAAGTGCTGCAGTCGATCGGCGACCGCGGCGAGCTCGCCGGCGGTGGCCAACGCTTCATCCCACGGGCCGGTCTGAAAGCGAACGATCGAACGGATGTTGAGTGCCTGGAAGACGATGGCGTCGTCGCCGCGAGCTCGACCGATCGCTTCGATCTCGTCGGCGTAGGCGAACACTTCCTCGGCGATGTTCGGACCGTGCAGGGCCCGGTGATGTCCGGCCAGCACCGACGCACGAGCGACCGGATCGACATCGCCACCGACGATGCTCAACGCCTCGTCCACGAGAGGTCGACGCTCGGCGTATGGGGTGGTCTGGCGCTTCCAGAGCGCGAGAGACATCAACAGGTCGGCGCGCCTGGCCGTCGGCTCGGTCTCGTGCTCGAGCGCTTCGTCGATCAAGGCGATGGGTTCCGCGACGGCAAAGACGGCTTGGTTCTCCTTGAGCTCGCCGCCGTAGGCGATCGCGATGTCGGCAAACAGCCCCCAGTCGCCAGCCGCCCGAGCACGCTCCGACGCCTGCACCATCGTGCGCTTCCCGACGAGCTCTCCGACGGCGGTCTGGGCACGGCCGAGCGATGCGAGGGCACGAGCGCACACCGCCTCGCCGACGTCTGGGTCCTCCACCACGGCATCGACGGCGACCTGACGGAATCGCACGACGTCGTCGAGTGCGAGGCGTGCCGCAGCATCTGATGCTGCCAACTCCGCCTGCGTCGCGATCTCCTCGGTGGTCGCGAGCATCCCGGCGGCTTGAAGGTGGCGAAGCGTGTCAGCGGCGCGAGACCGACGGGCTGAGCCATCGCCACTGGCCGAGCGCTCGATGAGCAGATCCGCCGCGGCGCGGTGGCGCTGAATGCGTTCCGCCGTCGTCAATCGGCCGGTCAGCGCCGCTTGCATCAACGCGTGGCCGAATGCGTAGCGTCGCCCACCCTGGTCTTCGGCCCGCAACAAGCCCACCCGCTCGGCGTCGCCGAGCGCGGTGATGAGATCGACCAGCGGCCCGCCGACGAGCCCATGCAGCTCCCTCGTCGCAAAGCTCTCTCCCAAGATGGCGGCATCGGTGAGGACCGCGGCGGTTGCCCGACCCATCGACTCGGTTCGACGACGGACCAAGTCCTGAACCGACCGCGGAATGGCGAGCTCGGCGATGAGCGGAGCCGGATCGGAGGCCGACGACAGCGCGGCACGGGCCGAGGCGTCGTCCGCCAAGCCACGCAGCACCTCGGTGCAGAACAGCGCGTTGCCGCCCGTCTGTTCGTGGACATGATCGGCGATGGCGCCGACGAGTTCGTCCCGTCGGCTCGCCGGATCGGTCATCACCGAATCGACGAGCTCCCGGACCGCATCGACATCGAAGTCGGTGACGTCGATCGTGATGACATCGGGTTCGGCGATCATCTTCGTGATGAACCGGTCAGGGTCGCCATCGGCTTCGATGTCGCTCGGCCGATAGGTGACCGCGAACAGGACCGGCCCGAGATCGCGCACGCGCATGAGGTGTCGAATGAGATCGAGACTCGGCGCCGACGACCAGTGGATGTCCTCGATCACGATGGCGACCGGCTGGTGGCGGGCGACCACGCGAACCAGGTCGGCTGCCGCCTCGAAGAGCAGGAGCCGGTCGGGGGCCGGCGCTTCGTCGTCCGTGAACCGAATCGCCGATGGCACCCGATCGGCGAGTCCGGGAAGGAGCCGCGTGAGCAGATCGCCGTGACGAAGAACGTGATCGGCGAGCAGGCCGGTGGGCGCCTCGGCGACCACGTGGGTGAGCGCCTCGATGATCTCTTGGAACGGATCGTCGAACGCCTCGTCGGTCCGTCCGAGCAGGCTGAGCCAGCCCTGATCGGCGAGGTCGAGCGCAAACCGCTGCGCGAGGGTCGACTTGCCGGTTCCGGGATTTCCCCGGACGAGAGCCATGCGTGTCTGACCGCTTGCCGCTTCGCTCGCTCGGGCCGACAGCTGACCCCATTGCGTCGAGCGGCCAACGAATCGATCGGAGCGCGCATCGAGGCGCGGAGACGATGCGATGGGCTCCCACGCCTCGGGTGCAGCCAGCGCCCGGATCTCCTGCTCGCTCACGGCTTCGGCGGTGACGAGGGCGACGTCGATCCCGTCGTCGAGCCCCTTGACCGAACGTTGGCCGAACGGAGTCACCACCCAGTCGGACCGACCGAGCTCGCTCGCCGTCGCCTGCGACACCACGGTGCTACCCGTCGGTGCCTCATCACAGAGCCGCGCGGCCACGTGTACAGCGAGCCCGACGAGGCTGTTGCCATTCTCGATCACCTCGCCCGTGTGCAGCCCGACCCGCAGATCGATGCCCTCGACCGCCGATTGCGAGAGCATCGAGCCAGCCGCATCGGCTGCCGCGAGCGGATCGGCGAACACCGCTGCGCCGCCGTCGCCCTCATCGCTGAAGATGCGACCGCCGTTGGCCGTGACCGCCGTCGTGATCAGATCCCAGAGTCTGATCCGCACGTCGACCATCGACTCATCACCGATCTCGGCCACGAGTCGTGTGGATTCGACCTGATCGGCAAAGAGGATTGTTCGAGTCGGCACGACGCGGTGGATCGTAGGGGATGATGAGCCTCGAACCACAGGCCACACGGGCCTCGGAGGGACCATCATGCAGCCACAACCATCAGCCCGTTCAGCCGATCCATCAGGGTCGTTGATCGTCGCTCTGAGCGACATCCACATCGGTGATGGCGGGCCGACCTGTTGGTACCAACCCGACGTCCACGAGCCCGCACTGCTGACCATCATCGACTGGGTCACCGACCGAGCCGATGACGTCCGCGAACTCGTGCTGCTCGGCGACGTCGTCGATCTGTGGACCTACCCCTTCGGCCAACGACCACCGACCTTCCTCGAGATCGCCGCCGCCAACCCGACGATCTTCGGACCGGATGGCGCGATCGCGCGAGCCCTGGATGCCCTCGACGGCAACGTCGTGTGGGTCGGCGGCAACCACGACATGGGCATCGACCCGGCCGACGCGGCGACCGTCGTCAGCCCGGGTGGGCATCGGCTCCGTCTGCTGTCCGACCTCGAATATCAGCCGCTCGCTCCCGACCCGAGGGTCCTGATGAGCCACGGTCACACCAACACGCTCTTCAATGCGGTCGACCCGCTCAGTCCGTGGGATGAGCTGCCATCCGGGCACTTCGTGACCCGCGCCGTCGCCGAGCACTGGCACCGAAACCTCGAGCCAGGGCAGAGCGTCGCCGACCTGCCCGGTCAGGGCGCTCCGAACGGGCTCGACCTCAGCGGTCTGGCCACGGCGTTCGCTCGTGTCGGAGCGGACGGCAGCGGTGTCGTCGGCTTGCTGTTCGACTATCTCCTCGGTTCCCTCGACGTTGGCGAGGAAGACGAGATCCTTATGCCCGACGGCTCCATCGCGACACTGGCCGATGGCCGCGCCGCCTACGGCGACGTGTGGAGCCGGTGGGCGGAGGCGCACGGAGGCGGCTCTCGAGGTGAGATCGAGGCGCTTCGAGCGACCTGGGGCGATGCGATGGAAGAGCTCGCCTGGTTCGCCCAATCCGACGCGTTCCGAACCAACGCCGACATCGTCGTGATGGGACACACGCACGGCGCCGTGAGCGATCTCGACAACTCGTCGGTCCGGTATCTCAACGCCGGCTTCGAGTGCCCGTCGGCGGCCGACGCCGCGGAGAAGCCGATCACCTTTGCCGTGGTCGACGTGTCGGGCGAGGAGGTCTCCGGCTCTGTCTGGGCGGTCGTCGATCACGACGGCAGACTCGAGTGCGAACCGACCACCGCACCGACCGAGGCGATCGTCACCGCCGGCGCGATGGACTTCTCGTGCTACCTCGAACTCGACAACCGAGCGGGTACCTCCGACCTGCGGCTCGAGTCAGCGGAGGTGAGTCGAGGACAGTTCGTGCACCCACCGCCGACGTCGATCGCAGCCGGCGCGCGCGCCAGGATCTGGGTCAAGGACGATCTCGGCCCCTTCGGCTCGGCAGCCATCATCACCTATTCGCGGACGTCGCTGACGGGCGCCGAAGAAGTGGTTCGGTTCGACATCGCCTGTCCGACCGGCGTGGCCCGCAATCGCTGCGACGCCAGCGTCGACTTCGTCGCCCGTTCAGGTGAGGAGGACTGGGGAAGGACCCACGAGGTTCGTTGGCTCGGACACCCGTTGTTCGTCCGGGCCGAACTGGGCTGACCTCCGACACCTCTGGTGTCTGACACCAGAGGTGCCGGAGGTTGGCAGTTCGAAGTCGGCGGGGTCGGTCAGGCGTGCTGGCCGAACTCGAACGAGCCGCCGACCATGGTCGACACCACCGTCGTGTCGGCGATGTCGGCCGGATCGATGGCCGTGATGTCTCGGTCGAGCACCGTGAGGTCGGCGAGTTTGCCGACCTCGATCGACCCCTTGTGGTTCTCGTCGAACGCGGCATGCGCCGAACCGAGCGTGTACGCCCGAAGCGCTTCCTCGACCGTGATCGCCTCGTGGGGGTTGAACGGCGCATCGCTGCCGGTGCGCTGATTCACGAGATCGTGGATTCCAAGCAGCGGCGCGCCCTGCACGACCGGTCGATCCGAACTGCCGGGGAGCACGATGCCCTTGTCGAGGAAGGACCGTTGGCGATAGCAATCCGGGGCACGCGACCCGATGGCCCGCAACATCCCGTCGCCGATCTCGTTGATGAAGCGACCCTGTGGCACCGGGATGACGCCGAGCGCAGCGATGCGGTCGACGTCGCTCGCCCGGGTCATTCCACAGTGTTCGATTCGGTGTCTGGCATCGTCGCGAGGGTGAGCGGCCAGCGCCGCCTCGATGCCATCGAGCACCGACGAAACCGCTCGATCGCCGATGGCGTGGGTCGCCACCTGCCAGCCAGCACGATGCGCCTTGAGGATCAGCGAATGGAGGATCTCCTCCGGCATCTGGAAGTAGCCGTTGTTGCCGGGTTCCCCTTCGAAGTCGTCGAACATGGCGGCGGTCCGCCCGATCAGCGAACCGTCGGCAAAGATCTTGGTGGCCCCGAATCGCAGCCAGTCGTCGCCGAAGCCGGTGTGCACACCGAGGTCGAGGGCGAAGGGTTCGTCGTCGTCGGGGTGGTGGTCGATCGGATGGAGCGCCTCGACCGAGGCCATCATCGTGACCCGGATCCGCAGCCGACCGGCCCGGCGAGCCTGTTGGTAGGCGGCCACCTCGACGGGTTCGACCGTGCCGAGAATCCCGCCGACACCGGCTTCTTGGGCGCTGGTGATCCCCTCGGAGAGGTACACGTCTGAGGCGGCACCGATGTTGTCCACCAGATCGGCCATCGGACGGGGGTGGAGCAGCTCTCGGGCGAGGAGCTGGGCCTGTTCTTCGAGCAGCCCGCTCGGCGTCCCGTCGGCTCCGATGTCGACGACACCACCCTCCGGGACCTCCCGCTCGCCGACCCGAGCGAGCCGCATGGCCGCCGTGTTCACCACGCAGAAGTGGCCGGATGTGTGGTTCAGCAACACCGGGTTGTCAGGGCTCACCGCATCGAGCTCGTGGCGGGTCGGGTGACGTCGCTCGGCCAACTTGTTGTCGTCGTAGCCCGTGCCGATGATCCAGACGCCCTCCGGTGTCCGGTCGGCCCGCTCGCCGATGGCCGCCACGAGCGCCTCGACCGAACCGACGACGGTTGGCTGGAGCCTGACTTCGTTGAGCGCCGCCCCGAACGCCTGCATGTGGTTGTGCGCATCGTTGAACCCGGGAACGACCGTGAGACCGTCGAGGTCGATGGACGCAGCCCCGACGTCAGCGAACTCGCCGCTCTCTCCGACACCGACGATCCGGTCGTCGAGGATGAGGACCGATCCAGCCCGTGGCGCCGAGGCGTCGACCGTGATCACGTTCGCATTGTCGAGGACGAGGCCTCGGGCGAGCGGACTGGTTGGCGAGGAACTCGATGGCGCCGTCATGGCGCAACACCATCAGAACAACACGGACAGCGCAAACACGAAGGCGCCGAGCACGAAGGAGCCGGCAGCGAACGCGCAGGTGGTGGCCCCCGCCACCAGCGCGGCGGGATGGAGTGCCATCGAGCCGGTGGCCACCGACCCGAACGCGCTCGACTGAAACCAGTCGAGCACCGCCTTCGACGCCTTGGCCGAACGCCAGAAGGCTCGGGGCGTCCACGGGTTCTCCTTGACTTCACCGAGCGCCTCGACGACACCGCCGAACTCCTCACCGGCCTCCTCGGTGGAGGTGGGCAGGGCGCGCACGCGATCGGGAAGCTCGAGCGTCGGTTCGAGCGCCGCTCGAAAGCGCCACAGACCGAGCGCCGGGATCGACAACACGACGGCGGGAATCAGCCCGAGCCACCAGGGGCCGAACGACGTCGCCAGCCCGACCCAGAAGAGCAACGCGCCGAGCAGAGCACCGGACGCGAAGACGAGGGCGGCGAACCGCAGGCCCTTGATGACGATCGACAGCTTCTCGATCAGTCCGACGACGCGTTCGACCGACAACTCCACCGAGCGACCCTAGCTCTGTATCTTCAAACGATCTGGCGAAACGAGTGGTCCGGCGAGTCGAATGGCCTGGCGAGACCCGACCGAAATCAGGCGGGCCGGGAGACCTGACCAGGCGCACCGGCCTGCGGGCCGGCGATGCCGAGCTCGACCGCACGCATGACGGCCTGGGCTCGCGAGCTGATGCCGAGCTTGCGGTAGACCCGCTTGAGGTAGGTCTTCACACTCGACTCGGCGAGGTACATCGCTCGAGAGATCTCGGCGTTCGTCAGCCCGGAAGCGACGAAGGAGAGCAGTTCGAGTTCGCGGGCCGTGAGGCTGGCATCACTGGTCTCCAACCACGTGGGTGACCAGACGTGAACGGGGAAATCGTGCACCACACGCTCGCCGCGAACGATGGCCTCGATGCCCTGCACGATTTCGAGGCCCGATGCCGACTTCGACAAGACCCCGGCGGCACCGTTGTCGACCGCTTCAACAGCCATGGCGGGCGAGAGCTTCCACGTGTAGAGGGCGACGTGCTCGAAACAGCCGAGGTCGATCGCCTCGGAGACTCGATCGACGCCGGCATTCGGGTGACCGAAGGCATCGATGAGCGCGACATCGGCCTCGATCGCATGGATCGATCCGATCGAGGTTCCGACGACGTCGATCCGCTTGGGGAACGGCGCCATCATCGCAACGAGACCTTCGACCACGAGCTGAACGTCGTTGATCACGACGACGCTGATCGGGCCGTCGTTCGACTTCTTGGAGTCTTTCTTTCCCTGTGTCATCTGGGTGCCACCATTGGAGTTCGGGAGGATCGGGATCGAACCACAGTGAGTGATTCGTGTGAACGCCTCACTGGGATGCGGGACGTGGAGATTCTGATGGGATCACGACGGATCGGCCCGTCATGATCTGGTCCAGGCCGTTCCGCAGTGCGAATCCCCGAGCGGTCTGGGAGATGATGCCCGAGGCACCGACCTGTGACGCCCGGTCACCATCGGAGGGGTCCACGCTCATCGGAAACAACACGACGTGTTGGAACCGACGGCCGAGGACGGCAACCGCTCGGTCGAGCGGCACTCGAGCATCGACGATCGTTGGATCGAGCAGAGCGATGGCACCGCCGGCGAACCGGACTTCGGGCACCACGTCGAAACTCGAACCCCTGAGCAGCTCACGGACCCCCTCGTGAACCAGTGGCGGCGCCGCAACGACGCTGACGATCAGGCGATCGGAGCCGACCTCACACCCGTCGACGGGTGCCGGAGCGCCCGTCTTCACCCCCGGCGCGCCGAGGGCCGAGCCCGCAGCACGAAGTGGCGTCAGTGTCGACATCCCGTCAGGTTCCCCCAAGACGAGGGGCCGATGTCGAACCGGGCGAAAAGATTTAGTACGAAACGATGGTTGTCCCCTTGAGGGGACTATTGCCCTCTTTGAGGGCTCGTCATACTTCGGGTGTGGTTGCTCCACACCCCCAGCGAGCAATCACTTCTTGCGCCCTTGGGGCAGTGGGAGTCGAGCGGGTGCCACCCTCGACGTAGACCACGCCCCGAGGGCGCTGCTTTTCCCGCAGGACAACGATCGATGCCCGGCGATTCGGCTCAGTCCCTCGGACGGCTCAGTCCCCGGGACGGCTCAGTCGTCGCCCGTGCGGTCTTCGAGAGCGAGCGCCGCAGCGATCGCGTCCGCCGTCTCCGGTGGAACGTTCGATGCGAGGAACACGACGCGCTTGAACTCATCGATCAGGACCTGGCCGGAGTCGCCGCGGTGCAACGCCATCTCGATGGCCGCGCGGCACATGTGGATCGCCATCGCGAACCGGCGCTCGGTTCGCTCGCCCGAGTCGGCGAGCACATGAGCAGACGCATCGACGAAGCGCTTGGCCAACCGATCGGCGGTCTCGAGCGTGAGCGTCCCGAGTTCGGCCGAGTTGAACCCGGTGATCCAGATCGTTCGGAGTCCAGGCTCGTCGACCATCAGCTGGTAGAAGCGATCGACGATGCTCCCGAAACGGGTCACGGCGTCGGCCGTGGACGAGATGCCAGCGAGCTCGGTGTCGAGAAAGGCATCCAGTTGTTCGAGATAGCGGTTGGCGAGCGCACGCATCACCGCTCCCCGGTCGGGGTAGTAGCGGTAGATCGCCGCCTTCGAGATCCCCGCTCGTTCACCGATCGCCGACATCGTCACATCCGACGGCACTCCGCCGGACAAGAGGTCGGCGGTCGCATCCAAAATCGCGTCGACCGATTTCCGGGCACGGTCCTGCTGCGGCACGCGGCGGACATCTTCAGGCATTCAATTTCCCTCTCACTGAGTTGCCGCCCAGTGGTGCCGCCCGGACGAAACATAGGCCCGATTTCGCCCGGACGGTCGATTCTCCGAGAAATCGTTGCGAAGTCGAGAAGTGGACACCGATAGCGCAATCAAAGAGGGGTTTTCGAATGGCTCTTTCTCGCAGAACACATCGACGGGCGGCCGAGGCGACCAGCGAGGCGACCAACGAGTGAGCCAGAGGGTCGACGAGGCGGCAGCGACTCCGACGAGGGCGATCAGGCGAGTGTCGCCGTGATCGTCACGGGATCGGTCACGCCATCACGCTGCACGAGCAGCTCGATCGTGTCGCCGGAGAAACTGGACTGGATGAGTCCGGCGAGTTCCTGGAACGACGACACCGGCGCACCGTTGACGGTGAGGATGCGATCGCCGACCTCGAGTCCGGCCTCGGCAGCACCGCCGCCGGCGGTGACCTCACCGATGGGGACGCCGATCTGATCGTCTTCGGTCGCACCGCTGATCCCGAGCACTCCGGGTTCGAGCGACTCGCCGCCAACGATGCGTTCGGCGACATCGAGGGCCGTCGTGATCGGCACGGCGAAGCCGATGCCGACGTTGCCGTTGCTCGTCCCGTCGGTCCGGATCGACGTGTTGATGCCGATGACTCGACCGTCGCGATCGGCCAACGCTCCGCCGGAGTTCCCGGGATTGATGGCCGTGTCGGTCTGGATCATGGCCGTGAAGCCGCCGGTCGAGTTCGGCACGGGCCGATCGAGGGCCGAGACGATGCCGGCGGTCACGGTCTGCTGGAGCTGGAAGGGGCTCCCGATCGCGATGGCGGTCTGGCCGACCTGGAGCTCACCGACACCGAGCTCGGCGACGGGAAGGCCCGTCGAATCGCCGACGGAGAGCACGGCGATGTCGTTGCGGGCGTCGGAGCCGATCAGCTCCGCCTGGAATGCACGACCGTCGTCCGAACGAACCTGGATGGACGAGGCATTCTCGATCACGTGGTGGTTGGTGATGATCAGGCCCTCCGCGTAGACCACGCCGCTGCCGAGACCGAGGTTCGTCTCGATCTGGACCACCGACGGGCCGAGGGACTGAGCGACCGCAGCCGCTGGGTTCGACGAGGCGGGCACGACCGGAACGGTGGACGGGGCGGACGCTCCCGCATCGTCGGTGATCGCAGGCGTCGCCGGTGCGGCGGTGTCGACGATCGCCGGGGTGGTTGGCGACGACGTCGGCTCGACCGTGAAGCGACCGATTCCGAAGCCGACGCCCGTCACCACAGCTCCAGCCAAGAAGGCGGCGGCAATCTTCTTGGTGGATCCCGAGGACCGATCGCTCGACCCGGCCGCCTCACGCTCGCTTGCAGGTGCGAAGACGGGAGGCGTGGCCGAGGGCGACGGGTTCGAGCGTCCGAACGAAGACGACTGGGTGGCGGACGCCGGCCGAACGAGACCGGCTGACCCGGCTGGGCCGACCGGGCCCGAGGTGACGACCGGGGGGCGAAGTCCCGCGGGCGTTGACGGTGACGAGGGAGTCGGGGACGGCGGGGTTGGCGACTGGGGGGTGGCCGGTAAGCCCAGTGACACGGGAGCCGGTGCGACGACCGGTGCACGACGTGGATCGGCCGGGACGGTCGGTCGGGCGGTGAATGCCTCGGTGAGTCGATCAGCGGATCCGACGGCGGGTCGGTCGGTCGGTCCGTCAGTGAGTCGATCAGTGAATCGATCAGCGGATCGGTCAGCGGGTCGGTCGAGGTTGTCGTCGTTGGTCATGAGGGGCTCCGTAGGTTCTTGCTGCGAACCTATGGGTCGACCCGAAAACACTCCGTAAGCGCCCCGCTTACGCCGCTTTTCGATCCCGGCGAACCGTCGATCAGTTCGAGGCGGGTGCGGCCACGGGGGCGCGCATCACGACGTTTCGCTCCCCGTTCGAGCCATCGAAGTAGGCCGAGCACAGCGGTGAGCCGCGGAGTGCAGCGACGACGAGGTCGGTGTCTTGCTCGTCCCCGTGGTCGACGGTGGTGAGCTCTGCACCGGCCTTGATCTCCGCGATCACCTCGGCGGTGAGGCCGTTGGCCGATCGGAAGGTGAGCGCCGAGGACACGCCGGCGCCCTCGAGATCAGTCCGGTCGCCGGCGGCGTAGACGTTGGCCCGGCCGACGATGGGGGCAAGGGTGGCGGCGACCGCCGTGACCAGCTCGGCCCGATCGGTGAGGATGAGCACGCTCTTGATGCCGAGCGCGTCCGCCGCTTCCTCGACGCCTTCGTGATCGAGATCGCCGACGTAGGCGAGCAGCGCCGACTCTTGCGCCCGACGACGTTCGAACGCTCGGTCGGTGAAGAGGAGGACGGAGACTCCAGCGTCTTGCAGCTGCTCGGCAAACCGGAGGTGCCACCGGTCAGCGCCGACGATGGCAACCGCCTGCTGAGGTGGTCGGGCGACTCGTAGGAAGCGGGCAGCAGGGACCGCCGTGAAGCCGTAGAACAGCACGGTCAGCACGATGACGGAGAAGACGACGGACACGAGCGGACCGGCGTCGGCACCCTGGTCTTCGATCTCCAGAGCGAACACCGAGGCGACGGCTGCGGCCACGATGCCGCGTGGCGCCACGAACGCCAGGAATGCCCGTTCTCGGGTGGTCAGCGACGACCCGACCGTCGATGCCGCGACCGCCAGGGGGCGGGCGACGACGACCAGCACGATGGTGAGGAGGAACGCGCTCGGGAGCACCTCGATGGTCTCATCCAGATCGACCCGGGCGCCGAGCAACAAGAAGAGCCCGCCGAGCACGAGGATGCCGAGCTCCTCTTCGAATTCTCGAATGTGGCGAGACGGTGCGCGGCGCTGATTGGCCAGCACGAGTCCGAGCGCGGTGGTGGCCATCAGTCCGGCCTCGGATTGCACGAGGTTGGCGAGGGCGAACGAGCCAACCGCGACGGCGAGAGCGAGCGGGTTGTGCAGGTGGTCGGGAACCCAGTGACGTCCGAGCGCAAACGCCAAGGCGACGCCGAGGCCGCCGCCGATGATCCCGCCGGCGGCGAGCGTGATCACGATGCGAGCGACCGCCGCCCCGAAACTCGAACCCTCGAGGAAGATCTCGAGCATCACGACGCCGAGGGTGGCGCCGATCGGATCGATGACGATGCCCTCCCACCGGAGCACCTCGGCCACCGAGGGGCGCGGTTTCGCCAAACGCAGAAGGGGTTGAACGACCGTCGGGCCGGAGACGACCAGCAGGGCGCCGATCAGCGCGGCCAGGCCCTTGCGGACATCGAACAGGAAGTAGACCGTGAATCCGGCGATGATCCACACGATGAAGGCGCCAACGGTGACCAGGCGTCCCACAACGCTCGAGACGGCGCCGACTCGGTCGAATCGCAGGCCGAGGCCGCCCTCGAACAACAAGATGCCGACGCCGAGCGAGACGATCGGAAACAGCACGTCGCCGAACTGCTCGTCGGGGTTGACCAGCCCGAGAACCGGACCGACCAACACGCCGGCAGGCAATAACAGCAGGATCGACGGAATCCGGAGCTTGGACGCCAGCCAAAGGCACCCAACTCCGAACACGACGATCATCGCCACCGAGCTGGTGACCGATGAATCCGATGCGAGGAGCAGGGCGGACATCGGGAGGACAGTACTCGGGTCCGGTGCCGTCGCTAGCGCTTGGCCTTCTTGTTCTTGGGACGCGGCTTCCCGCTGCGCTTCGAGGCCTTCGCCTTTGCCGGGCCCTTCTGCTTGGGTCGGCCGCCCTGACCACTGCCCTGACCACCACCCTGTCCACCGCGGGCCTGACCGCCACGGCCTTGACCGCCGCGACCCGGGCCACGCCCGGAGCCCTTCGACGTGGTGGGCCACCACTCGGGACCATCCGCATCGTCAGCGGGCGATTCGCTCCGGGTTCGCTCGCCGCGAGGCTCCTCGCGGCGGGCACGCTCGCGGCGGCTCAGACCTTCCTGCACCTTCTTGGCCCGATCGTCGCTGTCTCGACGCGGTCGATCATCCCGACTCTGACGGGGTCGATCATCGCTGTCGCGACGGGGTCGGTCATCACGGGTCTGGCGCGAACGGTCGCGGTCACCCCGCGACTGTTCTGGGCGCGAACGGTCGTCGCGCCGCTCTCGGGACTCGCCTGAGGAACGCTCGCTCTGGCGGTTGGACCCGGAACCGGAACCCGAGGAGGGTCGAGCTCGCTCGTGCCGGTTCTTCGGACCGTCATTCTTGCGTTCGCCACTCTTGCGTTCCGCACCCTTGTGACCGCCGCCCGTCGAGCCACCGCTTCGGCGAGCGTTGTTGCGGTTCTTGTTGGTGCCATCGGGTCGCTGATCGACCCAGGTGGGCATCTCGCGAACGGTCAGTTCCGGCATCGGCTCGAAGTCGACCGGCGGCAGACCGACCATTTTGGCCAGCTTCTTGACGACACCTTTTTGGTCGCTGTTCACGAACGACACGACGACGCCACCGGCACCGGCGCGCGCCGTACGGCCCGAGCGGTGGATGTAGTCCTTGTGATCGGCCGGCGGGTCGTAGTGGATGACACAGCCGACACCGTCGACGTGGATGCCGCGGGCTGCGACGTCGGTGGCGACGAGCGCCTGGACCTTGCCAGCGGTGAACGCGTGCAGCGCGGCGTCGCGCTGGTTCTGCGAGCGACCGCCGTGGATCCAGCCGGCCTTCGCTCCGGCTCGCTTGAGCTGGCGGGCGACACGGTCGACGCCGTGACGGGTCCGACAAAAGATCATCGTCGGGCCGTACTGATCGATGAGGTCAGCGGCGAGACCGATCTTCTTCTCCTTGTCGGAGAGGATGAACCGGTGCTCGACCGTGGTGAGGTCGGGTTCGACCTCACCGACCTCGTGGGTGACCGGGTTGGTCTGGTAGGAGTCGGTGAGCGTCTTCACCTCGCGACCGAGCGTCGCGGAGAACAGCACGGTCTGACGCTTCTGCGCCGTGAGGTCGAGGATGGCGCGAACGGCGGGCAGGAACCCCATGTCGGCCATGCGGTCGGCCTCGTCGACCACGACCTGGTCGACGGCGTCGAGTGAGATCTCACCTTGGTCGATGAGGTCCTGAAGACGGCCGGGGCAGGCGACGACGAGGTCGGCGCCGTTGCGGAGGCCCTTGAGCTGGGCGCCGAAACCGACGCCGCCGTAGATCGCGAGGATCGAACGGTCCATGGCGCGAGCGAGCGGCTCGAGCTCGCGTCGAATCTGCTCGGCGAGTTCGCGCGTCGGGGAGAGGATCAAGCCGCGCGGGCGGCGGGCCTTGGCTTCGCCGAGCTGGGCGACGAGGGGGACGCCGAAGGCGAGGGTCTTGCCGGAGCCGGTCGGGGCTCGGCCGAGGACGTCTCGCCCTGCGAGCGCATCGGGAACGGTGGCGGCTTGGATGTCGAAGGGCGAGGTGATGCCCTGACGTGCGAGTGCGTCGGCCATGGGCCCGGGAACGCCGAGTTCGGCGAAGGTCGGGGCAGGCGCAGCCGCATCCACAACCGCGGGAGCGGAGGACGGGGATGACATATGAGGGAC
>CALLIQ010000661.1 GCA_938008925.1 uncultured Acidimicrobiales bacterium | reverse complement strand
GGGGTCGCCCAGTCGGGGCAGGCACCGTTGCCGTCGTCGACCCACAACCACGTGTGGACCGCGGGAACGTTGTCTCGGATGCGTTCGATCGTCTCGGTGAACGCTCCCTGGAACACGACGACGACGGCATCGGCGTTGTCCCAGATGTAGACGAGCTCGGCGTCGGCATAGCGGTAGTTGGTGTTGACGTGAACGAGCGAGGTCTTCGAACAGGCGTAGAAGGTCTCGATGTACTCGGGCCGGTTGTAGAGGTAGAAGGCGACCTTGTCGTCGGCCTGGCAACCGGCTTCGAGCAGGTGCTGGCCGAGCGCGTTCGCTCGAGCGTCGAGCTCGCTCCACGAGGTGGTCTGGCCCGCGTGGATGAGGGCGGGGGCATCGGGGAGCTGGTCGACGACCGTCTCCCACACATCGGCGTAGGTCCACTCCGTGGAGGTGCGAGTCACGGTTCGGAGGGTAGGACAGGGCCCTCGCCGACTCCCAAACGACCAGGCCTCGATCGACGGTGGTGACGGGTCGATGAACTGGCTCGCCCATTCGTGCACCGATACCGTCGGCCGATGGCGATCCAGACGACCGGGACGGCTCCCGACGACCATCCGACTCGCGTCACCGTTCGTCGGTGGCTCGAGGAACACCCCGAGCCCACCGCCGATGAGTTCGCCGATTCGGGCTACGTCGTGCCGCACTGGCCGGAGCCCTATGGGCTCAGCGCCAGTCCGCTCGACCAATTGATCATCGACGAGGAGCTGGCTCGAGCCGGCGTTCATCGACCCAACAACGCCATCGCCATCGGCTGGGCCGGCCCGACGATCTTGCACGCCGGGACCGAGGAGCAGAAGGCCAAGTACCTGCGGCCGATGCTCACCGGTGAAGAGGTGTGGTGTCAGATGTTCTCCGAGCCGGGTTCGGGATCGGATCTCGCGTCGTTGAGCACCCGGGCCGAACGCGATGGCGAGATCTATCGCATCAACGGCCAGAAGATCTGGACCTCCGGCGCGCACAACTCCAAGTACGGAATTCTGATCGCTCGAACCGATCCCGACGCCTCGAAGCACCGAGGCATCAGCTACTTCGTCTGCCCGACCGACCTGCCGGGCATCGAGCTCCGGCCGATCATCGACATGACCACGGCCTACTCGTTCAACGAGGTCTTCTTCGACGACGTTGAACTGCCAGCGGAGAATCTCGTCGGTGAGGAGAATCGGGGGTGGGCTCTGGCCAAGGTCACGCTCGCGAACGAGCGAGTGTCGCTGTCGACCGGCGGTGTGCTGTGGGGGATGGGTCCCGACACGAACGACCTGATCGACCGCAGTCGGGGTGAGACCGATCCGGTCATGCGTCAGCGTCTCGCCGAGGCGTATGGCGATGGTGAAGTCCTCGACCTGATCCGCCAGCGAACCCTCATGGCTCGCTTGGCCGGCAAGCAGCCGGGTACCGAGGCGTCGATCCGCAAGATCATGGCCGACGAACACGGCCAGACCGTCATGGGCATCGACAAGGATCGAGCCGGCGCCTACGGCATGCTCGACATCGACCGCTACGCCACCGACGAGTTCGCGTCGGCCGACTCCGAGCAACCGGGTTCGAGATCGCCGAACGACCTGTTGCGCAACGCCCACGACTGGGAGTGGGGCTACCTGTTCTCGCAGGCCCTCACCATCGGGGGCGGCACCGGCGACGTGCAGCGCAACATCATCGGTGAGCGCGTGCTGCAGCTCCCGGGCGAGCCGGACGTCGAAAAGGGCGAATCCTGGCGAGACACCCGCCGGAGCTGACACGATCGTCGGGTGCCGCCCGTCACAGACCCCGCCGCTGAAGCATCCGCCCAATCGCCCACCGTGTCGTCTGATGCGTCGCCCGACGTGCGGCCACCCGGAGAGACGGCGATCACGAAGCTGCTCGTCGCCAACCGAGGTGAGATCGCGATCCGCGTGTTCCGAGCCGCGTACGAACTCGGCATCGAGACGGTGGCCGTCTACACGTGGGAGGACCGCCAATCGTTGCACCGGCTCAAGGCCGATGAGGCCTATCAGATCGGGAGCGATGACCTGCCGCTCAAGCCGTATCTCGATCCCGAGCTGATCGTTCGGACGGCGGTCGACGCGGGCGCGGATGCGATCCACCCCGGCTACGGCTTTCTCTCGGAGAACCCCGCCCTGGCCCAGGCATGTGCCGACAACGGCATCACGTTCGTCGGCCCACCCGCCGGGGTGCTTCGTCTGTGCGGCAACAAGATGCGGGCCCGCGAGGCTGGCTTGGCCGCCGGGATTCCCGTGCTCACCCAGTCGGGAGAGATCACACCCGAGACGGCACTCGACGCTGCCGAGGCCATCGGGTTCCCGCTGTTCGTCAAGGCTGCGTCGGGCGGTGGCGGGCGAGGTCTCCGACGGATCGATGCGGCCGAGGACTTGGTGGAGGCGGTGCGGACGGCGCGGAGCGAAGCGCAATCGGCGTTCGGCGATCCGACCGTGTTTCTCGAGCAGGCCGTCACCGACCCCCGCCACATCGAAGTGCAGCTGCTCGGCGACGGCGATGAGATCGTGCACCTGTACGAGCGCGACTGTTCGGTGCAGCGTCGCCACCAGAAGGTGGTCGAGCTCGCTCCGGCACCGAATCTCGATCCGACCCTGCGCGACGAGATCTGTGAAGCGGCCGTCGCGTTCGGTCGCCACATCGACTACGTGAACGCAGGGACGGTGGAGTTCCTCGTCGACTCCGATCCCGACGCCGCGAACCCGTTCGTGTTCATCGAGATGAACCCGAGGATCCAGGTTGAGCACACCGTGACCGAGGAGACCACCGACATCGACATCGTGCGGTCGCAGCTACGTATTGCGGCTGGCAGCTCGCTCGCCGATCTCGGTCTCCGACAGGAATCGATCGTCCAACGCGGCGCAGCGCTGCAGTGCCGGGTGACGACCGAAGACCCCGCAAACGGGTTCCGGCCCGACACCGGCCGAATCCTCGCCTACCGAGAGCCGGGCGGTGCTGGCGTCCGTCTCGATGGAGGCGGCGGCTATCAGGGCGCGGAGATCACACCGTTCTTCGACTCGTTGCTGACGAAGCTGACGTGCCGGGGCCAGACCTTCGAGGATGCTCGGGCGCGGGCGTCGAGGGCGCTCGCCGAGTTCCGAGTTCGTGGCCCGATCACGAACATCAGCTTCATCCAGGCTGTGCTCGAGGACCCGGACTTCCGGGCTGGTGGCGTCACCACGTCGTTCATCGACGAGCGCCCACAGCTGTTGGCGAACGAGATCAGCGGCGATCGCGCGACCAAGCTCCTTCGCTGGCTCGGCGACGTCACGGTGAACCGGCCGAACGGCCCGAGTCCGTCCGACATCGACCCGACCGACAAGTTGCCGGGTCGGCCGGTCGACGATCCGCCACCCGGTTCGAAGCAGACGCTCGACGAGCTCGGGCCGGCGGGCTTTGCGCGGTGGATGCGTGAACAGGAGGCGATGCTCGTCACCGACACGACGTTGCGTGATGCCCATCAGTCGATCCTCGCCACCCGCGTTCGGAGCTATGACCTCGTCGCTGGTGCTCGACATCTCGCCCATCGCAACCCACGCCTGCTGAGCCTCGAGTGCTGGGGTGGTGCCACCTACGACGTAGCGCTGCGCTTCCTGCACGAAGACCCGTGGGACCGTCTCGAGCGGATCCGTGAGGCGGCGCCGAACATCTGTCTGCAGATGCTGCTTCGAGGCCGCAACACGGTTGGCTACACCGCTTATCCCGATGTGGTCGCGGAGCGGTTCGTCGCCGAGGCCAAGCGCTCGGGCGTCGATGTGTTCCGTGTGTTCGACGCGCTGAATTCGGTCGAGCAAATGCGGCCCGCCATCGCGGCTGCGATCGAGGTCGGCGGTCTCGTCGAAGGGACGCTGTGCTACTCGGGCGACATGTCCAACCCCGCCGAGAACCTCTACACGCTCGACTACTACCTGCGGATCGCGGATGAACTGATCGACGCTGGCGCCCACGTGTTGTGCCTCAAGGACATGGCCGGCCTGCTTCGAGCGCCGGCGGCT
>CALLIQ010000660.1 GCA_938008925.1 uncultured Acidimicrobiales bacterium | reverse complement strand
CATGCCCACCCAAACCGGGCCAGCGTCCACTTCCGATTCCCGTGCCCCCCTGGGAACCGAACTGGTGGTCGACACGGCGGCACAACTGGCTGATTCCGAGGGGCTCGACGCGGTCACGTTGACTCGTGTCGCGAAGGAGCTGGGCACGAGCCAGCCAGCGCTATACCGCCACATCGATGGCTACGACCAGCTCATTCGCGCGCTCGGGCTTCGGGGTCGTGAGATTCTCGCCGACCGCCTGGTCGAGTCGGCGGTCGGGTTGGCCGGTGACGACGCGGTCCGGGCGATGGGGCTGGCATGGCGCGAGGTCGTCGCCACGCACCCTGGGCTCTATGCCGCCACGGATCGCTACCCGTGCGCCGACGACGAGGAGCTCGAGGATGCGGTCGATCGGATCGTCAATGCCCTCGGTGCTGCGCTCGTCGGGTTCAACCTGAACGTCGATGACACGGTGCACGCGGCACGCACGCTCCGAAGCGCCTTCCACGGTTTCAGCCACCTCGAGGCTGGCGATGGTCATCCTCGAAAGCAGGACCTCGACGACTCGTTCGACCATCTCATCGAGCTGATCTGCGCCGGCATCCGGGCGCTCGAGGCCGCCTGACGCTCCCTCGCGTCTCAACCAGCTCCCGAGCGTTCCATCTGGCGCGCCGTCCATCTGGCGCGCCGTCCGTCTGGCTCGCCTTCCGTCTGGCGGGCGCCGAACGCCAGAAGGATAGACGGTCTCACGGATTGGTTATAGGGTCTCAGCCATGACTCGCATGACCCCCTCTGAAGCGTTCGTTGAGACTCTCGTTGCGAATGGCGTCGATACGACGTTCGGGATCATGGGGTCGGCGTTCATGGATGCGATGGACATCTTCGCCCCGGCTGGCATCGAGCTCGTTCCCGTCGTTCACGAGCAGGGCGCGGCCCACATGGCCGATGGTTTCGCCCGTGCGTCTGGCCGCCACGGTGTGGTGATCGGCCAGAACGGTCCCGGCATCTCCAACTGCGTGACCGCCATCGCGGCAGCCTTCTGGGCGCACTCGCCGGTGGTCATCGTCACGCCGGAGACCGGCACGATGGGCATTGGTCTCGGCGGCTTCCAGGAAGCCAATCAGCTCCCGATGTTCCAAGAGTTCGTCAAGTACCAGGGCCACGTCAACAACGAGAACCGCATGGCCGAGCTCACCGCTCGTTGCTTCGATCGAGCGATGTCGGAGATCGGCCCGACCCAGCTCAACATTCCCCGCGATCGCTTCTACGGCGACATCGACGTCGAGATTCCCGACCCGATGCGCCTCGATCGAGGCCCCGGCGGCGTCGACTCGCTCAACGCTGCGGTCGAGATGCTGGCGTCGGCCGAGTTCCCCGTTCTGCTCTCCGGCGGCGGCGTCGTGATGGGCGACGCGATCCCCGAAGCCGTCGCGTTGGCTGAGCGACTGGGCTGCCCGGTGGTCAACTCCTACCTTCACAACGACTCGTTCCCCGCCTCGCACCCCCAGTGGTGTGGCCCGCTCGGCTATCAGGGCTCGAAGGCGGCGATGAAGCTGATCGCCAAGGCCGACGTCGTGCTCGCACTCGGCACCCGCCTCGGCCCGTTCGGCACACTGCCCCAGCACGACATGGACTACTGGCCGAAGGACGCCAAGATCATCCAGGTCGATGCCGACCACAAGATGCTCGGTCTCGTGAAGAAGATCTCCGTCGGCATCTGCGGCGACGCCGGCGCGACCGCCACCGCCCTGACCGAGATGCTCGACGATCGCGAGTTGGCGTGCGACGCCACCCGCGACGCTCGCACCGCCACGATGGTCGAAGAGCAGCAGGCCTGGGAGGCCGAGCTCGACGAGTGGATGAGCGAGAAGGACGACTTCTCCCTCGACGCAATCGCCGAAGCCGCCGACGAGCCCGGCGACTGGCTCCATCCCCGCCAGGTGCTGCGCGAGCTCGAGAAGGCGATGCCGGCTCGGGTGATGGTCTCGACCGACATCGGCAACATCAACTCGGTCGCCAACTCCTACCTCCGCTTCGAGGAGGGTCGTTCGTTCTTCGCTCCGATGTCATGGGGCAACTGCGGCTACGCCCTCCCCACCATCATCGGTGCCAAGAAAGCCGCTCCCGATCGCCCTGCGGTCGCCTACGCCGGCGACGGCGCCTGGGCGATGAGCATGTCGGAGCTGATGACGGCCGTTCGTCACGACATTCCGGTCACCGCTGTCGTGTTCCACAACCGTCAGTGGGGCGCCGAGAAGAAGAACCAGGTCGACTTCTACGGTCGCCGCTTCGTCGCTGGCGAGCTCGAGGGTGGCGAGTCCTACTCCGACATCGCGATCGCGATGGGTGCCGAGGGTGTCCGGGTCGACAAGATCGACAACGTCGGCGCGGCGCTCACCGATGCGATCAACGCACAGATGAACGAGGGCAAGACCACCGTCATCGAGATCATGTGCACCAAGGAGCTCGGCGATCCCTTCCGCAAGGACGCACTCTCCAAGCCGGTCCGTCACCTCGACAAGTACAAGGACTACGTATGAGTGAACGCGTCGGCCTAGCGGCCTTTGGCGTTCCTCGAGTTGTTCGCTAGCGCTCACAACTCGGCCGAGCTCTTTGTCTAGGGTTTCTCGTCGAACCTCTGTCCCTTTTGGGGTCAGACCCCGAAAGGACGAAGGTTTGTGGTGAGTGATGGGACGAGGCTTGTTGCGGCTTCGGAAGTGTTTGGGTTCGACTCCGAACTGAAGGTTCGTGCGTTCGTCGACGGGGGCACGCCTGAACTGGCTGCCCACGTTCCCGCGGTCGATCCGGCGTATCGGTTCGACCCGGGCGTGACCACGGCCATCCTCGCCGGCTTCGAACACAACAGACGCGTCCTTGTGCAGGGCTCGCACGGCACGGGCAAGTCGACGCACATCGAGCAGATCGCCGCCCGGCTCAACTGGCCGTGTGTGCGCGTCAATCTCGACGGTCACCTCACCCGCATCGACTTGATCGGGCGCGATTCGATCGTGTTGCGCGACGGCAAGCAAGTGACCGAGTTCGCCCAAGGCATCCTGCCGTGGGCGCTCGAACGGCCCGTCGCGCTCATCTTCGACGAGTACGACGCTGGTCGCCCCGACGTGATGTTCGTGATCCAACGGGTGCTTGAGCGCGACGGAAAGTTCACGCTCCTCGACCAGAACCGCGTTATCGATCCCCATCCGCAGTTCCGTCTCTTCGCCACCGCCAACACCGTTGGCCTCGGCGACACGACCGGCCTCTACCGAGGCACCCAAGCGCTCAACCAGGCGCAGGTCGACCGCTGGAACATCGTCGCCCGTCTCGACTACCTCGCCCCTGCGGTCGAGCGCGACGTCGTGCTCGGCCAGGTGCCAGAGCTCGCTTCTCGAGAAGGCGCCTCGGGTTTGGTCGATTCGATGGTGGCCGTGGCGGACATGACCCGAACCGGGTTCGCAGCTGGCGACCTCTCGACCGTCATGTCTCCGCGAACCGTCATCAGCTGGGCCGAGAACGCGGTGACCTTCGGCGACCCGGCAACCGCTTTTCGGCTATCGTTCCTGAACAAGTGTGACGACGCCGAGCACCCGATCGTTGCCGAGTACTACCAGCGCGTCTTCGGCGACGAAGGGCTGAACGACCTCCCCGGCTCATGACCAGCCAGATCGGCGCCAACCAGGTCGGTAATGCCGGCGCTGGTGTTGCCGAACGTCGGGCCGAACGCCTCGGCTCCGCCGGTCTTCGAGCCGTTGCCCGCGAGCCGAAGGCCGAGGTGCACGGCACGCGCCTCGAGGTCGATCGTCGCCCGATGGCGATCGTGGTTCCCTACCTCGCGCTCGATGCCATCGCCGAGCGGCACGGCACCGCACC
>CALLIQ010000659.1 GCA_938008925.1 uncultured Acidimicrobiales bacterium | reverse complement strand
ATCGGCGAAGTGCGCGTCCTGAAACGCCTGGCTGCGGTTCAGCTCGTACAAATACTTCTGGACGTAGTAGAGGCTCACGAGTTCCGTTCCACGCGGTCCCACTCAACGCGGTCCCACTCAACGAACAGCTGCTCGGGGCCTCGGAAGGTGATGTTCGGGAACACCGTCAGCTCCTGGTCTTCCGCCAACCGCAGGCTCGGGACCTTCTGCGTGAGGACCTCCAGCGCGATGCGAGCCTCCATCTTCGAGAGGCCGGCGCCGAGGCAGTAGTGAATGCCCTTGCCGAAGCTGATGTGTCTGCTGGCGTCCTTGCGGAAGATGTCGAAGGTGTTCGGATCGTCGAACGCAGCGGGCTCGCGGTTGGCGGCGGCGAAGTTCAAGAAGATGCGCGTACCGGCGGGCAGGTCGACGCCGCCGAGCGTGGTGTCTTCGGTGGTGACCCGACGCCAGGCGATCTGGCTCGACTCATAGCGAAGGGTCTCCTCGACGGCGTTGGGAATCAACGACGGGTCTTCGCACAGGGCATCCCACTGATCACGACGGGGGAGTAGGCAGAGCAGTGAGTTGCACAGCAGGTTGGTGACTGGGTCGTGACCGGCGAAGGAGAGCCCGTAGATGATCGACTCCACCTCGCGGTACGACAGCTCGCTCGGGTCGGCGTCGTGGGCATCGAGCAGCTCCGACGCGAAGTCGTCCCGGCGATCATCGCGACGGCCGGCGGTGAACTCCCGGCAGTAGCGCCAGTACATGAGCATGTGCTCGGCGATCTCGACCTGTTGTTCGGCCGACGGTTTGCCCCACGAGAAGGCCTTCCGCTCGACGCACCAGCTCTTGATCATCGTGTCGTCTTCCTGAGGGAAGCCGATGAAGCGGAACACGATCTCTGCCGGCAGCGGGAAGGCGAGCGACGAGACGTACTCGGCTCGGGGTGGGGTCGTCGACGTCGCGGCGGCAGCGCCATCGGCCAGCATCTGATCGATGAGGAGCGTCGCTCGATCACGCATGTAGTCCTCGAGCGTCTTCAGTCGCCGGTTCGAGAATCCCTTTCGGGTGTACACCCGGATCCGCCCGTGGTCCGGCTCGGGCCGATTCGACATGACGGCGACCGGATCGAAGTCGGGCGCCGCGAGCACGTCGGTCGCCTCGGGCGCGAGCGGATACAGCGGGTCCTGGACGTTCGTCGACTGATAGATGTCCGGGTTGGTGAAGACGGTCTCGATGTCTTCCATCTTCGTGACGACGACGTAGCCGACCTCCTCGGCGTAGAAGACCGGATGGTCTTCGCGCAGCTTGGCGGCGATGGGATACGGGTCGGCCAGGTAGTCGTCGCTGAGCGGACTCCAACTCTGATGCACGGGGCACCCGGGTGGGGCGGCCAGGATGGTGTCCGGCGCCTGGTGGTACGAACCCGTGTCCTCTGACTCGGTCGTCTGGCCTGCGCTTGCTGCTTGATCGGTCATGCGATCCCCCTAGGTGAAGCTGATCTCGAACGAGCCGAGGTCGCCGTAGTCGGCGACGAAGTGATCGCCGGCGCGAACGTCGACGGGTCGGGTGAACGAGCCGGCGAGCACCGTTTGGCCGGCTTCGAGGCTCATTCCCTGTGATGCGTAGCGTTCGGCCAGCCACACGATGCCGTTGGCCGGGTGGTCGAGCACGCCGGCGGCGAGGCCGGTCTCCTCGACGGTGTCGTTGCGCCGAAGGAGTGCGCCGACCCATCGCAGGTCGATCTCGCGCGGGCCGACGGCGCGGCCCCCGGTGATGATGCCGGCGTTGGCTGCGTTGTCGGAGATGGTGTCGATGACCGTGCGAGTGCGGCCGGTCGACGGGTCCTTGCGGAAGCTGCGAGCGCCCAAGAGTTCGAGCGCTGGGGTGACGTGGTCGGTCGCATCGAGCACCGCCTCGACCCCGAAGGTCGGATCGGCCACGGCGTCGGCGTCGATGTCGGTTCCCAGGACGAACGCCAGCTCGACCTCGAGCTTGGCATCGAGGTGATCCGCCGTTGGGATGGTCGAGCCCGCCTCGAACACCATCCGATCGGTGAGGAACCCGGAGTCGGGTGTCGTGATGTTCATCGCCTGCTGCATGGCGCGGGAGGTGAGGCCGATCTTGTGGCCCACGATCGTCTCACCCCGGGCGAGCTTGATGTCGCGCCACGCCGCTTGGATCCGGTAGGCGTCGTCGAGCGTGGTGCCGGGGTGCACCTCGGTCGTTTGGCGCATCTGGGTCCTGGAGCGCTCCGCCTCGTCGAAAAGGACGGCTTCAGCGCGGACGGCTTCGTCGCTGAGGGTGGGGCTGGTCATGATGCGAGCTCCTCGGTGGATTCGATGGTCGTTGGGCTCGTCGCCGAGAGCTCGGCGAGGAGGCCGAGGAGTTCTCGGAGCTTGTCGGGTCCGAGCAGACGTTCGATCTCGGCGTATTCGTTCTCGGACTTGGGCGCGATCCGGGCGACGAGGCGTCGACCCTTGGCTGCGAGCGAGATCATCGACCGTCGCTGGTCGCTGGGATCGGCGCGGCGATTGATCAGCGAGCGCTGGTCGAGGTTCGACAAGATGCGCGAGAGGCTGGGTCCGAGCAGGAAGGTGGTGTCGGCCAACTCGCCGACGTCGACCGGTCGATCGGCGTTCGACAATGCACGCAGTACACGCCATTGCTGCTCGGTGAGTTCGTGGTCCGCGAGGATCGGCCGGAACCGGAGCATGGTCGCCTCCCTCGCCCGCAGGAGTGCCATGGGGAGCGATTCGTCGAAGGAGCGGAGCGCAGGGGTTGACGACCCGCTCGAGCTTTTGGACGTGATCTCGGTGGTTCCTCGGCTCATTGTTCACATGTTAGACATCTCAACGCCCGCATGTCTAACATGTGAAATATCTCGATCTCTCGGAGGCCGACGTCATGGCTGATCTTCAATCGAACATCGACACCGCAGCGGGTCATCTCGCTCGCTTCGCGAATGGCACAACGGCTCACCTGATCGCTGGCGAACATCGTCTGAGCGTGAGCGGTGAAACGTTTGCGAACGCCTCACCGATCGACTCGATGCACTTGGGCGACGTGGCGGCCGGCGACGCGGCCGACATCGATGCGGCAGCCCGTGCGGCGGCCGATGCCTTCCCCGATTGGGCGGCGATGCCGGGGGCGAAGCGCAAAGCACTGCTGCACGATGTTGCGGACCTCATCGAGGAGCGAGCCGAGCAGATCGCGATGGTCGAGTCGGTCGACACCGGCCAGGCGATGCGGTTCATGAGCGCTGCGGCCGTGCGTGGCGCGGCCAACTTCCGATTCTTCGCCGACCAGTCGCCCAGCGCTGGCGACGGCCAGAGCCTGCCGACCGACACGCACGTCAACTACACGACCCGCAACCCCATCGGTCCGGTCGGCGTGATCACGCCGTGGAACACCCCGTTCATGTTGAGCACCTGGAAGATCGCGCCCGCGCTCGCGGCCGGTTGCACCGTGGTGCACAAGCCGGCGGAGTGGAGCCCGTTCACGGCACAGCTCTTGGCGGAGACGGCACTCGACGCTGGCCTGCCGCCCGGCGTACTCAACGTGGTGCACGGTCTCGGCGAGACGGCCGGCAAGTCGCTGACGGAACACCAGGCCATCAAGGCCATTGCCTTCGTCGGCGAATCGTCGACCGGCTCGATGATCCAGGCGCAGGGCGCGCCGACCCTGAAGCGGGTGCACTTCGAGCTCGGCGGGAAGAATCCCGTCATCGTGTTCGACGACGCCGATCTCGAGCGGGCCATGGATGCCGTGATCTTCATGATCTACAGCCTCAACGGTGAGCGCTGCACCTCGTCGAGTCGAGTGCTCGTGCACGCGTCGATCTACGACGAGTTCACGGCGAAGCTGGCGGAACGGATCAAGACCATCCCGGTCGGTCATCCGCTCGACCCGTCGACGGTCATCGGCCCGCTCGTGCACCCTCGCCACTGTGAGAAGGTGGCGAGCTACCTCGATCGGGCCGTCGAGGAAGGGGCGACCGTGCATCGCGGAACGCCATACGCCGATGCTCAGTCGACGAACTTCGTCGAGCCGGCTCTGTTCACCGGGGCGACCAACGCCATGTCGATTGCCCAGGAGGAGATCTTCGGGCCGGTGCTCACCGCGGTTCCCTTCAGCGACGAAACCCAGGCGGTCTCGATCGCCAACGACATCGACTACGGGCTCGCCGGCTACCTGTGGACGGGCGACGTCGGTCGAGCGCATCGGGTCGCCCAGGCACTCGATGCCGGAATGATCTGGGTGAACTCGCAGAACGTTCGGCATTTGCCGACCCCGTTCGGGGGAACCAAAGCCAGTGGCATCGGGCGCGACGGTGGTGACTGGAGCTTCGACTTCTACATGGAGACGAAGAACATATCGATCGCGCTCGGCGACCATTCGATCCCCAAGCTCGACGCCTGAGCCACCGGTCGAGGCGGTCGGAAGGGCGAGATCCTCAAAATTTGAAATAAATCGGAAGAGCCGTGGTTGACTCCTTCCATGGCAAGCGAAGGATCGTTCGAGCGAGACACCGACTACATCACCGACCGCATCGTTGCGTCTTCATCCGGCGACGACGATTGGCCCGTTGAAGCCGGTCGCTACCGCCTCGTGGCGGCCGCCGCATGTCCGTGGGCGAACCGAACGACGGTCGTGCGTCGCCTCCTCGGTCTCGAGGACGTCCTCTCCCTCGGGTTCGCCGGCCCGACGCATGATTGGACCAGCTGGCAGTTCGACCTGGACCCCGGCGGCGTCGACCCGGTGCTCGGTGTCGAGCGAATCCGTGACTCGTATCTGAAGCGCTTCCCGGACTATCCCAAGGGCATCACCGTGCCGGCGATCGTCGACGTGCCGACGGGGCACGTGGTCACCAACGACTTCGCCCAGATCACCCTCGACCTGTCGACCGAGTGGACGCAGCATCACCGCGAGGGTGCCCCCGAGCTCTACCCCGACCAGCTCCGAGACGAGATCGACGAGGTGGCCGAAGGGATCTATCACGACGTGAACAACGGCGTTTACCGGACAGGTTTCGCATCGTCGCAGTCGGCCTACGAGGATGCCTATTTCACGCTGTTCAACCGACTCGACGAACTCGAGGAACGGCTGTCGACGCGTCGCTACCTCGTCGGCGAGACGATCACCGAGGCAGACGTCCGTCTGTTCACCACGCTCGTTCGCTTCGATGCCGTCTACCACGGCCACTTCAAGTGCAACCGCAACAAGATCAGCGAGATGCCGGCGTTGTGGGGCTATCTGCGTGACCTCTTCCAGACCCCGGGCTTCGGCGACACGGTCGCCTTCGACCAGGTGAAGGAGCACTACTACGCCGTTCACACCACGATCAATCCGACCAGGGTCGTGCCGGTCGGACCCGACCTGCGTGGGCTGGCGACGCCGCACGGACGCGAGGCGCTCGGTGGGCGTCCCTTCGGTGATGGCACGCCGCCGGCCGCACCTCGACCGAACGAAGCCTTCGGCCGGTTGACCGACGCCATGTCGCCACCCGGCATCACCGAAACGGCAAAGGCGTTCGCCGCGGCCGACCGGGCCTGAGCACCACTCGAACAAACAACCACAATCAAGGGGAATCAATCATGGGGATCATTGCGTGGATCAGCGGCGTGATGCTGCTCGCCGGCTTCGGTGGCAGCGGCGTCATGAAGGTGATGGACCATCCGATGATGGTCGAGTCTCGAAACCACCTCGGGATCGCGAAGCAGCAGTTCCAGGGACTCGGCGCGCTCGAAGCCGCCGGTGGCATCGGAGTGATCCTCGGCCTGGCCAGCAACGGTGAGAGCTACGAGTGGATCGGCCCGCTGGCCGGTCTCGGCTTGCTCATCGTCGGCATCGGTGCGGTGCTCGCTCACCGCAAGGCTGGCGACGAGACCAAGGATGCGGTGCCGGCAGCCGTGCTGTCGGTCGTCGCCATCATCTACATCATCACGGTCATCGCTCGCTGAGGTCTGCGAGCTCGCGCGACGATGAGGGAATGACCGCACCCGTCACCACAACCGTTGGGCGTCACGGCATCAAGACACCGCCCCACCACGCCACCTGGTCGGAGTTCCTCGCGCTGTGGTGCGAGGCCGATCAGATGGAGGTGTTCGAGTCGGCGTGGAACTGGGACCACTTCTACCCGCTCGCGCCACCGTGGGACGGCCCGAACCTCGAGGGTTGGACGATGCTCGGCGCGCTTGCGCAGGCCACGTCGCGGATTCGTATCGGCTGCATGGTCAACGGGATGCACCATCGCCACCCGGCGGTGACGGCCAACATGATCACCACGCTCGATCACATCTCGAATGGTCGGTTCGACTTCGGTATCGGAGCCGGCTGGAACCAGATGGAGTGCGACGCCTACGGCATGGAGCTCGGCAGCCTGAACGAGCGATCGGACCGGCTCGAAGAGGGGCTGGAGGTGATCGTCAAGCTGCTGACGCAGGACGTGACCGATCACGAGGGCGAGATGTTCACGCTCACCGGGGCGTTCTGTGAACCGAAGGCCGTGCAATCACCTCATCCGCCGATCGTCGTCGGCGGGAAAGGCAAGAAGCGGACGTTGCGAACGGCGGCCCGCTTCGCCGACCAGTGGGACATGACGTTCCCCGAGTCGCCTGCCCACTGGAGCGAACTCGACGAGGTGCTCGTCGGTCACTGTGGCGACGTCGGTCGTGATCCGACCGAGATCACCCGGAGCATCCACCTGGGTTTGGAAGAAGACAGCGACCCAGCGGAGCGAGCCGAGACGGCGGCGGCCTTCTTCGATGCCGGGGTCGACATCGTGGTCTGGTCGATGCGCGGCGCCGTCGATCCCGGACGCCTCGGCCCGTTGGCCGACGCCCTGAGTTGAGGATGAAGTGCCGAGCATGAAGGTCGGTCTCGTTTCACCCAACTCGTCGTATGGCGTGCCGACGGCGGCGATGGCCGTCGACGCCGAACAGCGGGGTTACGACTCCATCTGGGTCGGTGAGCACTCGAACATCCCGACCAGTCGGTCGACCCCGCACCCGAGCGGCATCGACCTGCCCCGCTTCTATTGGCACATGCGCGACCCGTTCGTGTCGCTCGCAGCAGCCGCGCAGGCGACCTCGACGATCAAACTCGGAACTGCGGTGTGCCTCGTGCTCGAACACGAGGTGCTCGATCTCGCGAAGTCGGTCGCCAGCCTCGACGACGTCTCCGGTGGGCGACTGCAGTTTGGTGTCGGCGTCGGATGGAATCGTGAAGAGCTCGCCAACGTGTCGACCGTTCCCTGGGCGCGGCGATACGACGCCATGCGCGAGACCATCGCCGCCATGCAGGCGGTGTGGACTGATGACGAGGCCGGCTTCGCCGGGGAGTTCGTCGACTTCGAGTCGTCGTGGGTCTACCCGAAGCCGGCGCAGCATGGCGGTCCGCCCGTGCTGCTCGGCTGCCAGGGTCGAATCGGGCTTCGCCACGTCGCCGAGTACGCCGACGAGTGGTGCCCGATCGACATCGGTTTCCGAGACGTCGGCCAGGGCATCGAGTGGTTTCGCCAAGCCGTGGTCGACGCTGGCCGCGACCCGGATGCGGTGCCGATCACGATCTACAGCTTCAGCGCGGCGGATCGGTCAACGCTCGAGCGCTACCGAGAGCTCGGCGTTGCACGGGTGTTGTTCGGCGCGCCGGATGAGGCGGACGCGCACGATCGCTTCCTCGACGAGAACCAGGCGATGGTCGACGAGATCAACGCCTGAAGGGTCAGGTCCGCCGCTCGCGAATCAGTGCCGCAGCGACGAGGGCGAGAACGAGGACTACGGCGCCGGTCCCAGCCGAGCTCCGTTCGAGCAGGCCCTCCGATCCGTTCGCCGAGTCTGTGAGGTCGAGAAAGGTTGGTGACGGCGCGAATGCGGCGCCCAGCCAGGTCGAGAGCTGCAGCGCAGCGAGTGCGAACCCCGTCGTCACGCCGGCGATGGCTCGGTGTTCGCTTCGGGTCACCTGGTGGACGGCGATCACGGCGAGCGCGCCGCCGGCGGCGCCAGCGGTGACGTTGATGAGCCCGCCGAGAACGGGGTCGATCACGTCGAGGCCGACGAGCACGATCTGAAGTCCAGCGATGGCGATGACCGCAGTCAGGCCGACGAGAACCGTCCGACCGCGCGACCGATCGGCGGCCGCCGCGGCGACAGCGAGCCCGGCGAGGCTCAAGGCGAGGCCGACCCGCACATCGATGTCGAGGCCGCGCGCTCCGTCGCTGGCGGTGAACCGGTCGACGCCGACGCCGAAGCTCAGCGCGATCGACGCTGCGACGACGGCCAACGTCGCCGGTTGATGCGAGCGACGCAAGTCGACCGCTCCGAGCAACCGCGTTCGCAGCGCGAGGACGGCACCTCCGAGGAGGATGGCAGCGCCGATCGCGATCGCGACGAGTGGTCCTCGCTCAGGGATGCCGTTGAGTCGTTCGATTCCGGCGAGGACGCCGAGAGCGACACCCGACGCGCCGAGGAGACGTGCGGAAGCGAGCGCACGAAGGTCCTGACCGTCATAGAGCGCGCTCGGCTGGAGATTGGTTCTGGGTCGATCGGACGGCAGCGATCGCATGCCGAGCCAGGCGGCCGTGGCCGACAAGAGGACGAGGCCGGCAACCATCGCCACGGGGCGTTGAGCGGTCGTCACGGCGGAGAACGCGGTGGGGTAGACGAAGAGGAGCGCTGTTTCGGCGCCGAGCACGATCGCGATGCCGGTCGCCGCCCGGGTCGATGACGCACCGATCGCGACCACCGCCGAGCTGGTCGCGAACGCCGTCGCTGCGACGGCGATCAGTGCCGCGATGACGGCGAGCCCACCGGATGGTCCGGTCGTGGCCACCAAGACGGTGACGAGAGCGACGATCAGGCTGGAACCGAAGACGCGCCTCGGGCCGAGTCGGTCACTCATGTGGCCACCGACGATGAGGCCGATGACGAGGGCGACGCTGCTGAGCGGAAAGCCCCACACGAACCACGGATCGACGAGCAATGCGTATGCCCCGACGACGTTTGCGAGGCCGACGGCCGCGAGGGATCCGGCGATGGCGGCCGCCGCGACGAGCGGTGCCTTGTCCGGGACGGGTTCGTCCGTCGTCGGTTCAGCAATCGGGTCGATCATGGCCGTCATCGCCCAATCCTCGTTGGTGGTCGGCCCGCCCACCACGGGTGAAGTCTGCGAAGGATGGTTCGGACGGCCTACGTGATGGGGCTGTCGCTTCGTGACCGAGACCAGGTCAGGTCGTGATCGAGACCGAGGCG
>CALLIQ010000658.1 GCA_938008925.1 uncultured Acidimicrobiales bacterium | reverse complement strand
GACGTCGGGGTCGCCGAAGGGAGCGAGATCCTTGGTCACGGACGGCTGCACGACCTCGAGGTCATCGGTGTCGGTGTCGGTGTAGGGGCGAGCATCTTGGTCGCTGTCGTCATTGCTGGGGTCGGTGATGGCGAGCGAGTCACCCTGGACCGACGCGTTGTTCGTGATGATCGTGCCGGTGGGCAAGAAGGCGTCGAATTCGACGTCGAAGTCGATCACGATCGCCGCCCCATCGGGGTCGAGCGAGGTGAGCGCGTGGGGGGCGGCGACCGGGTTCCAGTCGACGTCGACGTTCCACGTGATGGTGCGAAGCGTTTCGTTCCACACGCCGATCGCTCCACCCGGACCCTCGACGGTGTCGTTGGTCGTTTCGACCGGCGAACCGCCAGGTGCGTCGAGCGGCGTCGCCCAGTCGGGGAGTGAATCGACGACGACGATGTCGTGGAGCGTGCTCGTGTTGGTGCCGTCCGGGTTGGTGACGGTCAGCTGCCAGGTGGCGTTGCCCCCGGGGATGATCACGTTCGATGCGGCCGGCACGGTGTGGACCTTGTCGATCACGGGAGCCGGCTCGACGACGGTGGTGTTGACCGTGTTCGAGTTCACCGAGCCACCGAATGTCGCGTCGGATTCGTCCCACGAGAAGTTCGCCTGGTTGGCGAGCGTCGTGATGGGGTCGGCGGTGTTGGCGCCGTCGACGTCGACCTGGACGTAGAACGTGACTCGCACGATGTCGTCGCCCGATCCCGCAGCGTTTTCATAGTCGCACGGGAGGGTGACGGTGACGGTGCCGTTCGTGTCGACCACGGGATGATCGAAATCGGCGATCGAGGGCTCCGAGCCGCAGGCGTTGGCGTTCTCGGTGACGCCGCCCGATCCGGCGGCGACGAGGCTGACGCTGGGGGTGAGGTTCGACACCGATCCGTCGAACAGGCCTGACCCCTCGAAGTAGGTCATGCCGGTGGGGATGTCGTCAGTGATGACACCGTCGTAGACCGTGGTGCCCTCCGGAATGGTCACGTTGATCGCGTACTGGACGATCTCACCGATCGTCGCTTGGTCAGCCGAGGCTGCGAGCGCGCCGTTGGAGCCGTTACCGGCTTCGTCGATGCCCGACCACTGCTCTTTGGTGACGCCGATGTTCTCGGTGAAGATCTCGGCCTGGTCGTCCGCCGACACGGTGTTCGGTTGAATCGCGAGTGGGTCGTCGGGATCGATCGCAGGGTCGATGTTGTCGGCCGGGTAGTAGATGAAATCGCTGGAGTTGTCGGTGTTGGTGTTGACGGAATAGCTGCGAACACCGGCCTCGTTGAGGTAGACGACGCCCGGGTCGACCGTGGCCGGAACCGTGACCGAGTAGGTGTACGTCGTGACGTCGGCGACACCTGGGCGGTAGAAGACGTCGGGGTAGTTCTCTGGCACGGCGAGGTTGCCTGGCCACTTGATGGTGTTGGTGCTGCCGTCGCAGGTACCTGCGGGAGTGATGGCCGACACGTCCGCACAGGTGATGCCGTTTGGCAAGTCATCCCACACCTCCACGTTGGCCGCGTCGCGATTGCCCTCGTTCCAGATGTCGATGCGGTACTCGACGACCGCATCGTTCTCGACGAGCTGGCCGTCCGGATCGTCATCGCCGTAGGAGTTGTCGAAGTCGATGTCCTGTGGGCCGGTGACGTCGACATCATCGGAGACGCTGGTCACCGAGTCGATGCCCTTGGCGATCTGCACGATGGGCTCTTCCCACACCACGCCCGCCATGTCTCGGAACTGGAAGACGTCGCCGGCGGTGTTCTCGGTGACCATCTTCTGCTGGTTGAACGAGATGTCGCCTGGTGGGTTCGCTCCGGGCGGACCGAGGATCGCAGCGATGACGTAGGTGAACTGGCGACCCGCGTTGTCGACGCCGCCGAGGTCGAACACGACCCGGCGATCCGACTCGGTCACGCTCACCGAACCGGTGAGGTCGTGGGCGGCAATGGTCTGAGCCGGGTTCACTGACGTGGTCGACACACCGATGGCGGCGGCCGACGAAGGGACGTAGATGTAGCCGGGCGGGAGGAGGTCGGTGATCTCGACGCCGGCATAGCTGAGTCCGGCGGGGAACTCGGCGGTGAGGGCGAAGCAGACGATGTCGCCGGGGCCGTAGCCGGTCACGTAGACGTCGGTCAGCTCGTTCGGTCCGCCTGCGGCGGAATCTTCCCAGGTGATGTTGGCGTACTCGTTGGCGCAATCCGCGCCGGAGAAGGGGTCGGGCGAGGTGTTCTCGTCGAGCGGGCCGGGGTCCTTCACGGACACAAACTTGCGAATGCTCGGCAGCGGCGTGTCGAGGCCGGCGGAGGCCGTGTCGCCCTCGGGGCTCGATGCCGTGTCGTCCTCGGGATCGATTCCCTCGGTGTTGGTGTTCTCGGATGTGATGAAGTCGGGGCCGGAGACTTCGGCGGTGTTGGTGATGGCGTCACCGGCGAGAACGGCGCCGACGGCGTCGAAGTCCTCACGGTAGGCGGTCCGAACGATCGCCTCGAAGCTGAGGGTCACACTGGAATCGCTCGACAGGGAGTTCAGAATCGGGTGGTCAGCGTGATCCCACACCAGGACGGTGCGGCCGTCGGCCAGCTCTTCGACCGATGATGCGGGAGCGTTGACCGCAGCGCCGCCGTCGACGGAGATGGTCGGAACAGTCGTGCCTGCGCCCGCGCAGTCCTCGGTCGACCAATCGCTGGCGAGGTTCAGATCGACCAGGAGCGAACCGGTGTAGCAGAGCCCGTCGGGCAACAGATCTCGGAAGACCAGGTCTTCGAAGTCGCGATACTCGCTCGCATTGGCGGTGAGGTTGAACGTGATCGTCTCGCCGTGCGAGAGCGTTCCGGCAGCGGACTTGTTGAGGCGGAGGTCCTCAGCGGTGGCGTTGAGCTCGTCCTGTTGGCAGCCGTCGTAGGCGCCCGCTGTGGCGAACCCGTAGGTGCCGCAGGTCTCTGCTGCGTTCATGAGGAGCTGCTCGTTCGTCGTGAGCAGTTCGGGGAGCGCTGGGTTCGGCCACGGCACGATGTCTTCCTCGCCGGTGGGTGCACCGCAGTTGTTGTCGAGGTTGCGACCCTGCTCGAGGCTGACCGCGGTCGGGGTGGCGCCGGTGAAGGTCGCGCAGTTGGCTCGGAGCGGGATGCCAGCGCCGTAGTCGATGAAGACGGTTCCCGAGGCGGGAAGCGTTGCGAACGACCAGGCGACGGCCGTCGAGCCGTCGGCATTCGTGCTCACCGATTCAGGCGTCGCACAGTTGCCGGTGTTCGGCGGTGTGTAGACCGGGCCAGAGCCGGGCCACTCTTCGTCGAGGGCGGCGTCACCGTTGAGCGGCACGTCGGTCGAGTAGTCGTCGCCGGTGTTGTAGTAGTTGTCGCAACCGAGGAACT
>CALLIQ010000657.1 GCA_938008925.1 uncultured Acidimicrobiales bacterium | reverse complement strand
GGGTGGAAGGTCGCGATGACCACGCTCGGATTCGAGCGAGGGACCAGCGCGACCACGTCGCACCGTCGCTTCGAGATCGAGCTCGACGCCATCATCGAAGAGGCGAAGACCCACGGCAAGCTCGACGATCCTGTGATCCGTCAGCGTCTCGCCGCGGCCCACTCGAAGGTGCAGATCATGCGCATCAACGGCCTTCGTTCGCTGAGCGCGACGCTCAACAAGAAGAAGGATCCCGGCGTCGCCGCAATCGGCGCGAGCAACAAGATGTTCTGGTCTGAGTACCACCGCGACGTCATGGAGTTGTGGCTCGACATCGCCGGACCCCACGGGCAGATCCTCGACGGCGTGTACGAAGAGGACTCGACCAACCCGAGTCGACGCCGAGGGATGGCCAGCTACCCGGTCAACGCGTTGCAGGCTGCCTACTTCTTCAGCCGCTCCGAGACGATCTGGGGTGGCACCGCCGAGATCCAGCGCAACATCGTCGGTGAGCGCGTCCTCGGCCTGCCGAAGGAACCGAAGCCTCCGAAGGGCGACTGACCGGCGCCAACTGACCGGGCCAACTGACGGGCGCCAACCGAACAGCACCAACTGCACGGCACTGACTGGCCTGCCTCAGACCGACCGGGTCGGACCAGCGCTACTCGTCGTTCAGGTCCGCGTCGTTCAGGTCTTCATTGGTCAGGTCGTCATGGGTCAACGCGTCCCAACCTGAACTCACATCGATCGACCGGCCGACGCTCGGTCCTCGCTCACGCGGCGCCGGCGTCGCCGGGCGATCCGGTGCCGAGGTCGGCATCTGGTCGGGCATCAGCGCGGTGCCGCTTCGCCGCTGCGCGTCGATGAGGTCGCGATCGCACGCCCAACACAGGTACTCGGGTCTCGTCCCGAGGATCGACAACTGCGTACCGCGGCTCTTCTCGATGATCGCCACCGGGACCGGGTAGAGGTCGACCGAATCGCAGGTCGGGCAACGTCGCGCAGGATCACGGTCCCATTCGGTCTCACACGACGCGCACGTGATGTGGATCAGACCGTCGCGAGGCTCACCGCTGAGCTGCTCGTCGTCACCGCACTGCGGGCATGCGATCTCTTCGGTCGACCCGTCGCTGGCCACGGCGTCGAGCGTAGTCGTCTCGCCGGATGCGGGAATCCGATCGAATCCGCACCGCATCGCCGGCCTGCCGCCCCCTGGACGTCGTCTGGCGCTAGCGTTTCCGCTCGTCATGACGAACATCGCCCCTTCGGATGGTGGGCCAGCGGGGCCCAGCGGTGCGGCCGCTTCGCGGTCGACGGTCAGCCGTGGACGCCGTCGTTATCGACGAACCTGGATCGAGCGGATCATCGTCGCCGTCGGCGTCACATCGACCTTGTTGTCGCTGATGGCCGCTGGCGTGTTGGCCAAGGTGCTCGAGAGCTACAACGACATCGGGCGCGAGGAAGACCTCGTCCTCGAGGCCCCACCGTCGCAGGTCGAGATCGCCGGCCTCGACGGCGAAGTGGCATCCGCCGACGCCCCGGTCAACTGGTTGCTCGTCGCCACCGACTCTCGCGAGGGCATTGACCCGGACGACCCCGATGCCGAGTTCTTCCTGGCCGACGGCGAGATCGGTGGCCGGCGAACCGACACCATGCTCATCGCCCGAGTGGACCCGACGCTGCGGACCGTCGAGTTGTTGTCGCTTCCCCGCGATCTCTACGTTCCGATCGCCGGGACCGACACGTCGTCGCGCATCAACACCGCGTTCAACGCCGACAACGGCGCCCAACGGCTCGTCGACACGATTCAGAACGAGTTCGGTATTCCGATCCATCGCTATGCCGAGGTGAACTTCGTCGGCTTCCGCGACGTCGTCGACGAGCTCGGCGGCGTGCCGATCTGGTTCGACCAGCCGATGCGCGACACCGGATCCGGCCTCGACATCGGTTCGGCCGGTTGCCACTTCCTCGATGGATCGCAGGCCCTCGCGTTCGCCCGAGGTCGCAACGTCGAGTACTTCTCGAACGGCTCATGGCGCCTCGACGGCTCGGGCGACCTCGGCCGCACCAGTCGCCAGCAGTACTTCTTGGGTCGGGTCGCCGCTCGGGCGACCTCGCAACTCGACGTCACGTCGATCGACACCGTGCTCGGCATCCTCGAGGTCGGAGGACAGAACCTCACCCTCGACGGTGCGACGAGCGCCCAGGACCTGTTCGATCTCGCGCAGATCTTCTCCTCGCTCGAAGATGGACAGATCCGGGGTCATGCGCTGCCGGTCTTCCAGTTCCGGGCGCCGAACAACGCGGCGGTTCTCGGGCTCGTCGAGGACGAGGCACAGCCGACTCTGGACATCTTCCGGGGCGTTCAGCCAGTCGTCGCGGCCGACGGCTCGAGCACACCGACGACGATTCCCACGGCCTACACGGTGCTGGTGCAGAACGGCAGCGGGACACCGGGCCAGGCGAAGGAAGTCGGCACCGAGCTGGGAACGCTCGGCTTCGAGGTCTCCAGCTTCGACAACGCTCCGGAGCGCCCCGAGCGCACCACCATCGCCTACGGCGTCGGAATGGAAGCGACGGCAACCCGCCTCGCTCGCCAATTGGCCATCGAGCCGCTCTTCGAGTTCGACGAATCGCTCACCGAAGTCGTGTTCACCACCGGCCCCGATTTCGTGTCGCTGCTCGACGAGCCGAAGGCCGAGGGTGAGGTCGCTGCGCCCACCACGACCGCACCGCCGACCACCGCCGCTCCGGAGACGACCGCCGCTCCGACGACGGCGTCGACCGAGGTCATCGGTGTCGTGCCTGGCGCGACGCCAGAAGGCACCGCCTGCGGTTGATCGGGGCACCGAGGTGGTCCCTGCGGCTGCTTCGGCCCACGAGTGCTGGGTGAATCGGCTCCACAAACCCGGTTTTTGATGCTCATGGTGCCCCCGGTTCGTTCCGATCATCCTGGGAGAACCCCCATTCGAGGCGCGGCATCCGCGCCCGGGAACGAGGCGAGAAATGATCGACGGCGACGGCGTCGTAGACGTGTCTGAATATGCGAGCGCACTGCGCCGTTGGTGGCCATACATCGCCGTCGCGGCAGCGGTCGGCCTCGTGTTGGGCGCGATTGCCGGTGGTCTGCAGAACGCACAGTACGAGGCGGAAGCCATCGTCGAGGTTCGTCCACTCGTGACCAACAGCGATGATCCCGATCTCGACGTGAATCGTCGGGTCAACACCGCGACCGAGCAGGCCATCGCTGGTTCGCAGCGAGTGGCCGAGCGAGCGCTGGCGCTCATCGAGGCTGGAGAAGCACTCGGTACCACCGACTACGACGGCCCGGAGATCGAAGCCGCAGCCGACGCGATCCTCGCCGACGGTACGACCGCCGAAGGCGACGAGGAGACTCGCGCCGTCATCGAACAGGTCGAGGTCTCGACCACCGACGATTCCCAGATCATCGCGATCACGGCGAGCGCCGACTCGCCCGAGCGTGCTCAGGCCATCGCCCAGTCGATGGCGCACGCCTACCTGGACTTCCGCCGTGACGAGGGCCTCGCGGCGACCGAGCTCGCTCGCCAACAGCTGGTGGAGCGCGAAGGTGTGTTGCTCGACGAACTCGAGGTTCTCGCCGGTGATCTGGCGAGTGCCGACTCCGACGGCGAGCGCCAAGCGTTGTCCTATCGCGACGTCTCCAAGCGCGAAGAGCTGGCCGGGATCGGTTCACGACTCGCCAACATCAGTGCGGTCAGCATCAACGCCGGTGAAGTGCTCGATGACGCCGATCTCCCCGACGGCCGAAGTGGTCTGCCGTTCCTCGCCGGTCCGTTGAGTGGCCTGCTGCTCGGCGGTCTCGCCGGTCTCGCCGTCGCCTTCATGCTCGATCGTGGCGACGATCGCTTCCGAGCGGCCTCGCTCGAGCTGGCCGACATGAATCTCCGTCCAATGGGATCGGTCCCCGTCGGCGGCGGGTTCTTCCGCCTCGGTGGCGACGTCGCCATCGCCGACCAGAACTCCGACGCTGGCGAGGCGTACCGACGGGTGCAGGGCAGCTTGCTGTTCAGCCTCGACGAGGCCGACAAATCGCTCGTGCTCGTCACTGGCACGAACAATCCTCAGTCGACCACCACCGTCGCTGCGAACATGGCCGCTGCGGCCGCTCGGTCCGGCCGTCGAACGCTGCTGGTCGGCGCTGACCTGCGTCGTCCGAGCCTGCACGACCGGTTCGGTCTCGAGAACCATCGCGGTCTCAGCGACGTCCTCGGCGGTGCCGTCGACATGGAAGCCGCACTGCAGCAGGCGCCCGACATCGCGAACCTCCGGATTCTCCCGGCGGGCTCACCGGTTCAGCAGCCGGCGCGGCTACTCCAGAGCGTCGCACTCGGCCGGTTCCTGTCCCACGTCAAGGGCGACTACGACCTCGTCGTCGTCGAGGCGCCTCCGGTGCTCGCCGTCGCTGATGCGGTCGACCTCGGCCGTCTCTGTGAAGGTGTCGTGATGGTTGTCGAACCCGGGCGTGCCAATCGTTCCGACGTGGCCGACTCGGTCGAACAGCTCCGACGAGTCGGTGTCGACGTCGTCGGCACGATCGTGGCGGAGAGCTCAACGGCCTGATGGCCGATTCGTCCGGACCCCCGGCGGCCGGCCTCGACGGGGCCGACCCCGAACCGATCGGCGACTCGTCGCTCGCGAGCGATGTGCTCACGAGTGATGTGCCCGCGAGCGATCTGACGGTGTCGGATCGCCCGCCGGTCCGCCGTCGCGAGGCGGAGGCGCCGCTGCCAGCGTGGCCGCTCACGCTCATGATCTCGTGGTTCCCGCTGTGGTTCCTCCTCGGCCTGTCGGGCTTCACGTGGGTGATCTTCGCCGGCCCCATGGCCGCATCGCTCGTCCGCCGCCGTGGACTGGTCGCTCCCAAGGGCACCGGTTGGTGGATCGCCTTCCTGGTCGCCGTCGTCGGTTCGGTGATCAGCATCGACTCGACCGCCCGGCTCGCTGGCTGGTCGCTGCGTTTCGGGTACTACATCGCTGCGTCGATCGTGCTGCTCTACGTGCTCAACGGCCGACGAGGGGTGCCGACGTCGACGGTCATTCGAGCGTTCACGATGTTGTGGATGGCGACGGTGGTCGGCGGCTATCTGGCGTTCGTGGTCGGGGATCTCTCGTTCCGCACCCCGATGGCGTACTTGATGCCCGGCCCCCTTCTCGAGAACGACCTGATCAACGCCCTCGTCACGGCGAGCTTCGCGGATGTCCAAGACATCATCGGGGTACCGGTGCCGAGGCCGAAGGCGCCGTTCCCCTACACCAACAGTTGGGGGTCGATGCTCGCGCTCTTGACCCCGTTCGGGTTCATGGCCCTCAGCGATCGTCGCGTCGGGTTCTCACCGTCGCTCATCCGCTTCATGCTCGCTGCATCGCTCGTCCCGGCGATCATCTCGCTCAATCGTGGGCTGTGGCTGAGCCTGGGCCTCGGTCTGATCTACGCCGCCATGCGCTTTGGCCTCACCGGTGGGAGCCGAGCGATTCGGAACTCGATCGCGGTGTTGGCGTTCCTGGCCGTTGCCCTGTTCGTGACTCCGCTCGGCGATCTGCTGATCACGCGGATCGACACCGGCCACTCGAATCAGGATCGCACCGAGCTGATCATGGATGCGATCGACGGCACCATCGACCGGCCGGTGTTCGGATGGGGTGCCCCTCGTCCGAACGATCGTCCCGGTCTGCCGTCGGTCGGTACCCACGGGCAGATCTGGTTCGTGATGTTCTCCCACGGGTTCGTCGGCTTCATCGGGTACTTCGGCACCTTCCTCAGCCTCGCGTGGCATACGAGACGACAACCGACCGTTGCGGGGATGTGGGCCCACGTCGCGATCATCGTCGGCATGCTGCAGATGCCGTACTACCTGCAGGTTCCCCACCAGCTCTTCACCATGTTCGTGGCGGCGGCACTGGCGCTCCGACTGCGGTCGTCCGAGGCATGAGTCGCGCTCGGTCGGTCATCGTCGCCATGACGGGGTTCGTGGTCGCCGCTGGCTGTGTGCCGGGCGGGAGCGATGCGTCGCCGACCCAGCCGGGCGGCCCGGAAACGACGATCACGGCATCGTCGGGTGGCTCGTCGCCCGACGCAAGGACCGAGGACGCAGGGACCGAAGACTCCGTCCCAGACGACGAGCTCGCAGCGGTCGACCGCACGGGTCCGTTGATTGGCATCGCCGTGCCGGGCGGCCGGGCGAGCGAGGTGCGAGACGTCGAGGTCGTGACCGGCTCGACGTTCGACCTCATCCGGACGTTCGCTCGCTGGACGGACGACTTTCCGAACGAGGACACCCAGGCACTGATTGATGCGAATCGGCGACTCCACGTCTCGATCAGGCCCGTCGCGGCTGATGGAGAGGTCGTGCCGTGGGCCGATCTCGCAACGGCGCAACCGGGGGACGCTCGCTACGACGAGCTGGTCGATTGGATCGACCGTGTCGTCGCTCTGGGACCAGGGACGTACTTCACGATCAATCACGAGCCGGAGACGGCTGACAGCCGAGCGAACGGCTCGTCAGAGGACTTCGTCGCCATGTGGCGCCGGACGGTCGAACTGCTTCGCGAGCGGGGTGGCGACGAGATCCGCACCGTGTGGACCATGACCAACGGAGCCTTCTCCGACGGCCGAGCCGCCGAGTGGTACCCGGGCGACGATGTCGTCGACGTGGTCGGGGCAGACGTCTACAACTGGCACACCTGCCAGGGAACGAATCGTCCGTGGGTCGAGCTCGACGTGCTCATGGGTCCGGCTCTCGACTTCGCTGCGTCCCACGACAAGCCCTTGGCGATGCCCGAACTGGCGTCGGTCGAGGACCGGGAGGACCCGGAGCGCAAGGCGGTCTGGATTCGCAACGCGACCCAGGCTCTGCTCGCGCCTTCACTGGCCGATCGTGTCGAGTTCGCGATTTGGTTCGACGTGACCGCTCCGGGCGGGACGTGGCCGAACTGCATCTGGGATCACGACTCATCGCCGGCTTCGCTGGGAGCATTCACCGACTTCACCGCCGCCCTCGGGCCTCGGTGACCCCGACTGCTTCAGGCGAGCCTGGCCTTCAACGCTGCGGTCGCCACCTCATCGAGCGGACCGAGCGAGTCGGGTACCCATCCCTGGCCCGCGAGACGCGTCTCTCGAGCGACGATCTCGGCGAGGTAGAGACAACGGATGGCCTCGAGCTGGTCGCGATCGGCGGGAATCGCCTCGCTCGTGAAGCGCATGGCGGCCTCGACGGCGGGCTGTTCGTTTGCGGCGGCCGCCCGACGGACCCGTTCGAGCTCGCGATGGATCAGGTCGAACCCGATCGGACGCCCTTCTCCGGCGAATTCCCAGTCCCACAGCAGGCGGACGGTCGACGTGGTCGCCATGTTCCACGGGGTGAAGTCGCCGTGCCACAGCCCCAGTTCCAACTCGGTGTCGCCGTGCCGGTCGAGCAGTCGGGCGAGATCGATCGTGTCGGCGGCAGCGGAGTCGATGAGGCCGGTTCGCTCGACGCACTGGCGGACGGTGGCTTTCTCTGTGCCCAGGCAACGACCGAGCGCCACGATCACATCGTCGCCGACCGGCTCGGGCTGGGAGAACCGCGGGCGAACGATCAACGGGGTGGTCACGACGACGTCGTTGCCACCCACCTGTTCGTGGAGCAGCACTCGAGGTGCTTCGATCTCGGCGGGCAACCGGCCAGCCACGGCCTTCAGCCAGCGAGACTCGTTCGTGACGAGCTCCCGGGTCAGGTCGGACCAACCGACCTTGGCGAAGCCGACGGTCGAACCGTTCGGCCTCAGCAGCTGCATGACCGGCTTGCGATTGCGTCGAGGCGGCCCAGCGCCGACCGCGGCGACGATCGCCGGTTCGCCGAGCATCCGTGCGAGCTCGTCGACGACCCGGAACTGGCTCAGTTCGGCCACCTCGCCCCCGGCCCGCTGGAGAATCCCCAGTCGAGCGGCCAGTTCAGCAGCGGCGCCGACCGCGACTTCTCGTGGGGTTCGGGCGTCATGATGACGACGCATGGAAGCGGTGGCGGCGGCCCTGCTCCGAAGCGGAACCAGGAGTTGTGGGTCCTCGACCGACGGTCGGCACAGATACGGGAGGGAATCCCCGTCGCCGTGGCCGCCCAAAACGTCGTCGAGCCATGCCCGAGTGTTGTCGGCCGGGACGGCCGGTGCGTTGGGGGAATCGTGGGTCACAGCACTCAGCTACTCAGGTTCGGCGGAGAAACGACCGATTCTTGCGGAGAATGATCATGAAACGACTGATGGAACAACGCAGGACACCACGCATCGCCTCGACCCTCGCCTGTGCGGTCGCGCTCTCGCTGACCGCGGCAGCGTGCACGGGCGGCTCGGACGAAGCGGCGACCGATGAGGTCGACGGCACCAATCCGCCGGCTCTGGCGTCCGAGGATGACGACACCGTCGATGCTGCGGACCCCGACGGCGACGAGGCTGACACTGCCAACGACGGCGACGGCGACAGCGATGGGGTCGACGACGCGTTCGACAACGAACCCGATGCGAACGACGACGCCGTCGTGGGCCCAACGACCCCCCAAACCATCGTCCCGCCGGGAGAGACTGCTCCGGCGAACGGCGGCGAGAACGGCGACGATG
>CALLIQ010000656.1 GCA_938008925.1 uncultured Acidimicrobiales bacterium | reverse complement strand
CCCAGTCCACGTCGAGCGCGGCGGGCCTGGTCGACACGATTCGAGAGTCGGTCATCGGGCGCTTCGAGATGGTCGAGGGCCCGTTCGGGCCTCGTCCGGTCGTCTATGCCGACTACACCGCGTCCGGTCGCTCGCTGGGGTTCATCGAGGACTACATCAGCGATGTCGTGCTGCCGCTCTATGCGAACACGCACACCGAATCGTCCGGAACCGGACTGCAGACCACGCGCTTTCGAGAGGACGCACGCGAGATCGTCAAGCGCTGTCTCGGCGCGGGCGACGAGCATGCGGCCCTGTTCTGCGGCAGCGGCTCGACCGGAGCGATCGCGAAGCTCGTCGGCGTGCTGGGCCTCCGGGTCCCCTCGGCACTCGACGATGCCTTCGGGCTCAGCGAGACCATTCCCGAGGCGGCGCGGCCGGTGGTATTCATCGGCCCGTACGAACATCACTCGAACGAGATCCCGTGGCGAGAGTCGATCGCCGATGTGGTCACGATCGACGAGGATGCAGACGGTCACGTCGATCTCGGCATGCTCGAGGCCGAGCTTGAACGCTACGCCGATCGTCCTCAACTGATCGGCTCGTTCTCCGCCGCCTCGAATGTCACGGGCATCGTCACCGACGTCGCCGCCGTGTCGTCACTGCTCCACCGACACGGTGCGCTCGCGCTGTGGGACTACGCAGCTGCTGCTCCCTACGTGGGGATCGACATGGGCTCAGCCGACGACGGCGACGACTACCTGGACGCCGTGTTCATCTCGCCCCACAAGTTCATCGGGGGTCCGGGCACGCCAGGGCTGCTCGTCGCTCGCAAGGAGCTCTTCACCAACCGAGTGCCGGATGTGCCGGGCGGCGGCACGGTCGCATACGTCAACCCGACCGAGCACGCCTTCCTCGACGACATCGAGCATCGGGAGGAAGGCGGAACGCCCGACATCATCGGCGCGATTCGGACCGGCCTGGTCTTCCAGCTGAAGGAATCCGTCGGCACCGACGTGATCAAGGAACGAGAAGACGCCCTCGTGCATCGGGCGATCGACGAGTGGAACACTCACCCCAACATTCAGATCCTCGGAAGCTCCGAAGCCGAGCGGTTGTCGATCGTCAGCTTCGTCGTGCGCGACCAGGCCGACGGTTGTGGGGCCGCGGTGCCGACGTCTGGTCCCTCCGACCACTTCCTGCACCACAACTTCGTTGTCGCCGTGCTCAACGACGTCTTCGGCATTCAGTCGCGGGGCGGCTGTTCGTGCGCCGGGCCCTACGGCCACCGTCTGCTCGGCATCGACCTGGAGCGCTCCCACGAGTTCGAGCGGGAGATCACGCGAGGTTGTGAGGGAATCAAGCCGGGCTGGGTCCGGGTCAACTTCAACTACTTCATCGACGAGGACGTGTTTCGCTACATCGTCGACGCGGTGTCATTGATCGCCGACAGGGGTCGGTGTTTGCTGCCGTACTACCGCTTCGAGCCGGACACGGGACTGTGGAAGCACCGCGAGCAGCTCGCCGCTGCACCGCTGTCGTTGCACGACATCTCCTATGACTCCGGCTCGATGGACTTCCGTCGCCGACCCGATCTGCTGCCCGAAGGCGGCCTGCCGGCCTACATGGACCGGGCACGCGCCCTGGTCGAAGAGCTCGTCGCCTCGCCACCGTCGCCGATCGGTCTGCCCGACACCACCGCCGACTTCGAACACCTCCGCTGGTTCCACTACCCAGACGAAGCCACCGCCTGACCAACCTCCATCGCCCAAAAGCGACGGAGGTGACGCGGAGGGCTAGAGCTTGGGCCAGCGGCCGGAGTTGGGGGAGCGGCGAGCTTGGCCGGGGCCAGGGCCGAGGGCCCAACGGCGACGCCATGCACCCGAGTCGGGACCGCGCAGGTCGGCGGTTTCTCCGGCGTGTGCCTTCTTGCGGGCCTCCCACCAACCCGACGTGAACTCGTCGGCCAGCACGCTGATCGTGGTTTCGATCCGACCCGCGAACTCTCGAGCGTCTTCGCCCTCGTTCGCCATCATCGGCTCACCGAACACGACGGCGCAGCGCGAGCGGGTGGGCCAGTTCTGCCCTTTCGGCAAGATCCTGCCCGTGCCGCTGATGTAGGTCGGAATCACGGGGACGCCGGTCTTCGACGCGACGAATGCTGCCCCGGGGCGGTGGGGTCGACCCCACCCATCGGGGCTTCGACCACCTTCCGGGAAGATCAAGAGGTTGTCGCCGCGTTCGATGCCCTCGAACGCGTTCTTGATCGTCAGCTTCGAGAGTCTGTTGCGCTCGATCGGAATGGCACCGACGAACAACGCGGAGATCGCACCGGAGATGCGACCTCGGAAGACGTAATCGGCTCCGCCGAGCGGCGCGAGGTCATGGCGAAGGTGTGCCGGGATCGTGGCGAGCAGCAGCGTGGTGTCAGCGTGGCTGTGATGGTTCGCGGCGAACACGACAGGTCCCTCGACGTCGATGAGGCGGTCGGCCCCGATCACACGGGGCGAGCCGTACAGCTTGATCGCCGGCTTGAAGAAGCCCCAGACCGCAACCTGGCGGACGCGTTTGGCCGCCGGTGTGCGCGCCCACTCGACGTCGTAGTGCACGCCGGTCTTCGGCGTCGGCGTGCGCTTCTCGACCGCCCGCGGCGTCGTCGGCGGATCGACGATGAACCGCAACCACTTCACAGCCGTCGCCTCTCTGCGTTCGGCACCGCCAGCGAAGCGGTGATTCCCTCTGGGAGGCGTTCGGGCCACGCAGGCCGGGCGGTGATTCCCTCTGGGGGCCGTTGCGCGGAGCGGGTGCTGGCCGAGTCTGCGAAGAGTGTGCTCGTGGTGCTCACGTCACGTCCGCCATCAGGATCGGCGGGTTGTGCAGGTGGGTCACCGTCGGCTGGGCACCGACGATGTCCTCGGCCATCTCCAGCGCATCGCTCAGCGTCGATGCCGGCTTGAAACCGAGGCGGCGGACCGCTCGAGGGTCGCCGCCGACGACGACCACGCCGCCGAGGTGCTCCAGCGCGTGAGCGCACCAGTACCACATGTAGAACGGATGGACGCCGTGATAGGCGTAGCTCGTGCGGTACAGGTGGCGGTACCACTCGTCTTCCGCGAACTGCTTCTCGTACTTCTCGGCCATCACGACCGGGTCCTTGGTCTCGGCCAACACCTGCTCGAAGAAGTCGATGTAGCTCGGGTGGTGGACCGGGTGGAACTCCCATGGCGTCGGGTGGCTCATGATGAGCACGCCGCCCTTGCGGACCACGGGCTTGCCTCGATAGAGGTTGAAGAAGTAGCCGAGGCCCTGCACCGCGACCAGGATCGGGTTCATGATCGAGTTGACGTTGTACGGGCTGAGGTAGGGAAGCCCCATCGTCACGACGTCGGTCTGACCCTCGACCGAGACCATGTGCTGCTTGTAGACCATCTCGGTGGTCTTCTTGTGCACCGCCTCGACCTCACCGGCCTGCACCGACGTGAGCTCGTACGGAGCGTTCCACGAGTGGAAGGCCTTGCGCCGCTGGGCGCCCGACATCCGCTTGAGTCCGAGCTGCATGCCGGAGAACATCGCCCGGTCCTTGACGTTCCACTCCCACTCACGCTTTTGCAGCATGGCGAGCGGACCGTCGTAGCCGAACGTGTTCGTGTTGAGGGTCGTCTCGATCTGGAAGATGCGCGGACCGTGGTGCTTGATGACTTCGCCCTGGCGCCAGTTCGAACGGTGGAGAGCCGACGCGTCTTGATCCATGAAGCTGGTCGACTTGCGCATCGTCTCTGGCGTGTGATGGCTGCGAACACCCTTGTAGCCGGACAGTCCGGTGGCGGTGCTCTTCCAGCCACCGTCCATGCTGACGAGGTTGATGTTGACGTAGACGACGAGATCGCTCTCGGCGGCCCGTCGCTGCATCTGAACGGTCTCCTTGTGGCGACCCCCGTTGTCCTCGGCGTTCTCGGTCTCGCCGAGCACCACCATCTCGTCGGGATCCTCGGCGTCGAGGTTGTAGAGCAGCCCGTGCGGAGCGAACGCCTCGTAGACCCGATCGCCGACCGCATGGCGCAGTTCGGACTCGGTCATCCGGCGGTGCAATGCCAGGGCGGCGACGATGTGCACGTCGTCGACGCCTGCTGCGGCCGCCATGTCGAGCACGGCTTCGATGATCCGCTGGCGGACGTCGGGCCGGCGCATTGGGGGGAGCGGCAGCGACAGATCGTCGAACGCGATCGTGAGCTTCATACCCGGCTTGAGCAGCGAGGGCAGCGGGTCGTCCTCGATCGGGTTCAGGAGCGCATCGACGATCTCGCCGTCGGGGTCCTTGACGCCGTTGAGCGGCTCGCTGGGGTAGATGACTCGGCTGCGGCCGACGGGCAGCTTCTCCATCCGGAAGCCCTCGCCGTGGTGGAACAGGATCGGCGGGGTCTGGCGATCGACGTCGAGGACGAAGCCGGGTCGCGGTGATGGGCGGTTTGACGATGCCATTATCGGCGGCTCTTTCGCAGTGAGGGCATGGGGCCGAGCGGCAGCACGCGGTCGGTGCCGCCCTGTGCCTTCGACCAGTATTCGATCAGCCACCCTCGCTTGGTGGCGAGTGAGGCGAGGCGGGTTTCGGGGTTGACGGCGACGGGGAATCCGACGGCGTCGAGGAGTGGGAGGTCGGACGACGAGTCGGCGTAGGCCACCGATTCGGCGAGATCGAGGCCGTGTTCCTCGGCGTAGTCGCGCAGCGCTTGGGCGCGGACCTCGCCGGTGGGTGGCACTGCCAAAAGCTCGCCGGTGTAGCGGTCGTTCTTGATCGACATCTCGGCGCAGATCACGTCGTCGAAAAGCGGGTGGAGGGGCTTGACCACGATGTCGAGGGCGCCCGTGATCAGCAGCGTTCGGTGCCCGAGCTTGCGATGCTCGCGCACTCGCCGAAGGGCGGCCGGATAAGCCTTGGTGAGAATGTGATCGGCGAGCAGTTCGGCTCCGAGGCGATCCATCTCGGCCACCGAGGCCCCGTCGTAGCGACGGTAGAAGTGGCGAAGGAAGTCGGTGCGGTCTCGCCGGTCGAGGGCCAGAAGGGCCGGTGCCTCGGCGATCGTCTTGGCGGTGAAACGGGCCCGGTCACGGGGGCCGAGCCGACGGGTGGCCAACCAGGCGTAGCTGAACACCACGTTGCTGGCGATGATCGTGTTTTCCAGGTCGAAAGCGGCGAGGTGGCGCTCGGGGGCGAGCACCCTCTTGCGGAGCCGCCGCGTTCTGGCGTCGGGGTCGCTGGCCTCGCCCCTGGTTTTGACCCGGGCGTGCTCGACCACCGACGGCAGGTGGACCTCGGTGACGTACACGTCCCAGTCGACGAC
>CALLIQ010000655.1 GCA_938008925.1 uncultured Acidimicrobiales bacterium | reverse complement strand
ATCGAGGTGCTCGATCACGACGAAGTCGAGGCCGTCATCGCTCACGAGGTGGGTCACATCGAGAGCGGGCACGCTGTGTATCGCACGATGCTGTACATCCTCCTCCGCCTCGCCGTGCTGCGCTATCCCCTCGCGACCTTCACGACGCTGCCCATTCGACTCGCCCTCCTCGAGTGGCAGCGCAAGTCCGAGCTGTCCGGCGACCGGGCTGCATTGCTCGCCGTGCAAGATCCCACCATCGTGATGTCGGCCCTCATGAAGCTGGCGGGCGGCTCGAGAGGCGAGGAGCTCGACCTCGACGAGTTCATCGCACAGTCGGACGAGTACCGAGGCACCGACGACGTGCTCGCCGGGATCTACAAGTTCCTCGCCGCGATCGGCACGACCCACCCCTTCACGGTCGTTCGGGTCGCGGAACTGCGCGACTGGGTCGACGGAGGCGAGTACGAGACCATCGTCGGCGGCGACTACCGCACTCGCGAAGACGAGGCGAAGGCCAGCTACGCCGACGACGTCGGCGACGCCGCCGGTGGCTACGCCGGCAAGGCGCGCGACGTCTACGACGGTGTCGGCAGCAAGGTCGGGACGGTCACCGGCAAGGTTGCGGACGCCTGGCGAAAGGGCGCCTGATCGCCGTCAGGACTCGAGCACGCTCACGCCATTCGCGGGATCGAACAGCGCGTGATAGCCACCCGTGTGCCAGAAGACGACCGGGCCGTTGATACCGCCGTCGATGCCGCCGTCGCCCGCTCCGCGCCGGAGCAGGTCGATCAGTCCGGCCGCACCCTTTCCTGAGTAGACGGGGTCGGTGACGATCGCTTCCGACCTCGCCAGCAGTTCGATGGCCTCACGGCTCCCGCTGGTCGTGATGCCGTAGCCATCTCCGATGTAGTCGAGTCGGATGTCGAGATCGTCGACGGAGAGTTCGAGTTCGACCTCGATCAGCTCGGCTGCAGATCGGGCGAGATCGAGCATCTTCGGGCGCGGGTCTCGACCGAACAGTTGGCCCGCGTCAATCGCGACGACCGGCGTGTTGCGGGGTGACATCGCCCGCCCGACGAGGAGGCCAGCGTGGGAGCCCCCCGATGTCGACGTGTGCACGATGCAGCTCGGTTCGAGACCCAGCGCATCGAGTTGGGCGTCGAGCTCGAGGAAGGCACGAGCGAAACCGAGCGCACCGAGCGGGTTCGAGCAACCGACCGGCGCCGTGATGGGCCTTCTCCCCTGCTCGCGGAGTTCTTCGGCGACCTCGTCGACGATCCGGTTCATGTCTCTCCAGCCGACGTCGCCGACGAAGCGGATCTCGGCACCGAGGAGTCGATCGAGGAAGAGGTTGCCCGTCGGCACGTCCGGCTCGTCGCCGCGCAGCACCAGGACCGAATCCATCCCACAGGCGGCAGCAGCAGCCGCTCCGGTTCGGGCTGAGTTCGACTGGGCTGCCCCAGTCGTGATGAGCGTGTCGGCGCCATCAGCCAGGGCAGCACCGAGCACGAGGTCGAACTTGCGAAGCTTGTTTCCAGCCAAGGCGACACCCTGGATGTCGTCTCGCTTGATCCAGACCTCGGCCATCCCCGTCGGCGTCTGTGGAGCGAGGCGGTCGGACAGCACATCGAGCCGATGGAGCGGCGTCGGCCAATGACCGAGGCCGGCCGATGGCAGGGCATCGAGCCGATGTCGAGCGGCCGAATGGCGATCGATTGGTTCGGACATCTCAGCAACCTAGCCACCGAGTGCTTCACTGGATCGATGACGCCAGGCTCGAGCTCTCGCCCCAACATCGTGATGTTCATGCCCGACCAACTGCGAGCCGACGCGGTCGGTTGCTTCGGTTCCCCGATCGCCAGTACGCCGACCATCGATGCGCTCGCTCGCCGGGGGACGCGATTCGCGAACGCCTACTCGCAACACTCGGTTTGCAGCCCGAGCCGGGTCTCGATGCTCACCGGGTGGTACCCCCACGTGGCCGGACATCGGACGCTCACGAACCTGCTCAAGCCCTGGGAGCCCAACCTGTTCGCGCTGCTGCGCGACGCCGGCTATCACGTCGCCTGGGCCGGTGAGCGAGGCGACATGTTCGCCGCCGGGGTCGCCGACGAATCGACCGACCGAAGGGGACTCGCTCACACGCCGACCGGGCTGATGTCGAAGGGTCCCTACGGCCCCGACGACCCCTGGTACAACGCGCACTACCACGGCCTGCGTTCAGGAAGCGACGACGGAGGGGCGACGCTCGACTTCGACGAAGCCACCGTCCGCACGGCGATCGACTGGCTCGCCGAGGGCCTCCCCGAACCGTGGGTGCTGTTCATCGCCCTGATCTTTCCCCACCCGCCGTTCGTGGCCGAAGAGCCGTGGTTCTCGATGCACGACCGCTCATCGATACCCGAGCCAGCGCCGTGGATCACCGAGGGCAAGCCGCGCTACATGAGCGAACTCCGCGCCGCATACGGGACCGATGCGTTCGATCTCGGACGGTGGGCCGAGATCGCAGCGACCTACCACGGGATGGTCAGTCGAATGGACGACCAGCTCCGACGAGTGCTCGTGGCGGTCGACGAGGCCGGCCAGGCCGAACGCACCCAGACCTGGTTCTTCACCGACCACGGCGAGTATCTCGGCGACCACGGTCTCGTCGAGAAGTGGCCGTCAGGCCAACACGACACCCTGCTCCGCAACCCGCTGGTGGTGTCGGGACCCGGGATCACCGAGGGCGCGACCGTGACCGAGATGGTCGAGATGATCGATCTCCTCCCCACCGTCTTGGAGAGTGCCGAACACGAGCCCGCCCACACACACTTCGGCCGCTCGCTCTGGCCGAGCCTTCGCGACGCCACCACGCCCCACCGATCACTCGCGTTCGCAGAGGGCGGGTTCGTTCCATCCGAACATCACCTGCTCGAGCGGGCTCGCGGTGCGTACCAGGTGAAGGCCGACGTCCAGCGGGCCGACCCGATCAACGCCGGGAAGGTCGCCTCGGTTCGCGACCAGCGATTCAGCTACGTGCGTCGGCTGCTGGAGCCGCCCGAGTTGTACGACCTCGAAAGCGATCCGCTCGAAACCACCAATCTCGCAGGCTCTCCCGAACACGCATCGACCGAGTCGGCACTCAACGACGCCCTCCTCACCTGGCTTCTCGAGACCACCGATGTGATCCCCTGGGAGTCCGATGCCCGGTTCGAACCGAGCTTCGTCGAGATGATCAGCGGTTCGAGTCGCCGACCCGAGTGACCTGTGTGACAATCCCTCAATGATCTCAGTGACGATTCTGTACCCGAAGACCGACGACTCGACCTTCGACATGGACTACTACACCAGCACGCACATGCCGATGCTCGCCGACGCCCTCGGCGACGACTGCACGGCATGGGGTGCGTCCACCATCAAGGGCGGCGACTACGCCGCGATGGGCTGGGCCATGGTGACCAGCCAGGAGGCGATGGACTCGGCGATGAAGGAGCACGGGGCCAAGATCATGGGCGATGTGCCGAACTACACGAACGTCGCCCCGCAGATGCTCATCGGTGACGTCGCTCATCCCTAGCAACACCAAACAGCGGTGAGTCGACCGAACCTGGTCTTCATCATGAGCGACGATCACGCCGCTCATGCCATCTCGGCCTATGGCAGCCGGATCAACGAGACGCCGAATCTCGACCGCATCGCCGCTGACGGCATGCGGTTGGATTCGGCGTTTTGCACGAACTCGATCTGCGCACCGAGCCGCGCCGCGATCCTCACCGGCACCTACAACCACGTCAACGGTGTCACCACCCTCGCCACGCCTCTCGACAGCGAGCTGTGGACGTTCCCGCACGCGCTGCGAGACGCCGGCTACCGGACCGGCATGATCGGGAAGTGGCACCTCGGTCACGGGCCGGGCGCCGATCCGTCCGGCTTCGACTTCTGGCGAGTGCTCCCGGGCCAAGGTCACTATCACAACCCGGTGATGCTCCAAGCCGACGGCGTCGTGGTGGAACGAGGCGGGTACGTGACCGACCTCATCACCGACGACACGATTCGATTCATCGATCGCGCCGAGGGCGAACCCTTCGCCGTGTTCTGTCACCACAAGGCGCCGCACCGCTCCTGGGAGCCGAGCCGCGAGCACTTCACGATGTACGACGACGTCGACATCCCGGAGCCCGACACCTTCCGAGACGATCTGGTCGGCCGAGCCGAGGTGATCCAGGCGGTCAAGATGCGGATGATGGACCTCGATCCGATCACCGATCTCAAGGCGGTCGTGCCCGACGGGCTGACTCTCGACGAAGAGATCGCATGGCGCTACCAGCGATACATCAAGGACTACCTGCGGGTCGTCGCTTCGATCGACGACAACGTCGGCCGCCTCCTCGACCACCTCGAAGCCACGGGCCTCGCCGACAACACGATCGTGGTCTACACGTCAGACCAGGGTTTCTTCCTCGGCGATCACGGCTGGTTCGACAAACGATTGATGTACGAGGAGTCGCTCACGATGCCGCTGCTCATTCAGCACCCCGGCACGATCGAGCCTGGGTCGACGAGCGACGACATCGTCATCAACGTCGATTTCGCCCCGACGTTGCTCGACCTGATGGGCGTCGACCCGGGGGACCTCGACCAACCGATGCAGGGGCGGTCATTTGCTCCCATCCTGCGCGGTGACGGCGCCGACGACTGGCCGACCTCGATGTACTACCGCTATTGGATGCATCGCGATGGCTCGCACCAGTGCCCGGCCCACTACGGCGTCCGGACTCGCACCCACAAGCTCATCTGCTACTACAACGATCCGCTCGACCAACCGGGCGCGGCCGGACCAGCCGACCCGATCGAGTGGGAGCTGTTCGACCTCGTGGCCGACCCGCTCGAAGTCGACAACATCATCGACCATCCCGACTCGGCCGCCGTTCGAGACGAACTGATCGCCGAGCTCCAACGGCTCCAGGCCGAAGTCGACGACACCCCCTTTCCGGGCGCCCTCGACGCGCTCAGCACGGCCCCAGGCGAATGACCACCTCCCAATGACAGGCGACGAGTCGTCGCAGGCGCTCGAGGGACGGGTCGCCCTCGTCGCCGGTGCCACCCGCGGCGCGGGCCGAGCGATCGCTCGCGAGCTCGCTGGCGTCGGCGCGCACGTCTACGTGACGGGACGGACCACCGATGCCCAGCGATCGCCCATGAACCGGGCGGAGACCATCGACGAGACGGCCAGGCTCATCGAGGGAGCCGGTGGGTCCGCGACGGCGATTCGTGTCGATCATGGCGAACGCGAGCAGGTCGCCGACCTCGCAGCGACGATCCAGCGAGAGCACGGTCGACTCGACATCTGCGTCAACGACGTGTGGGGCGGCGACGCCATGGTCGAGTGGGAGGTGCCGTTCTGGGAGAACGATCTCGACAAGGGTTTCTCTCTCCTTCGCCAGGCGGTCGACACGCACATCATCACGAGCTGGCACATGGCACCGCTGTTGCTGAAGAGCGACCACGGTCTGCTCGTCGAGGTCACCGACGGTGTCTCGGCCCGCTACCGGGGAACGATGTTCTACGACCTTGCGAAGTCGACCGTCATCCGCCTCGCCGTCGCGAAAGGCGAGGAGTTGCGTGAGCACGGCGTCGCTGCTGTGGCGATCAGTCCCGGCTTCCTTCGCTCCGAGGCGATGCTCGACCACTTCGGTGTGACCGCCGATTCATGGCGCGACGCAATCGAGCAGGACGAACACTTCGCATGGTCGGAGACGCCGCACTACCTCGGGCGAGCGATCGCGTCGCTGGCTGCCGACGAGCAACGAATGGAGCTGACGGCAACCGCCACCGCCACATGGGAGCTCGTCGAGCGCTACGACGGGACCGATCTCGCCTTCACCGACCTCGACGGCACCCAACCAAAATGGGGCCCCCACATGCGCTCAGCCCTCAACCTCGAGCCCTAACCAACCCTCTGTCGTCTCTCTGTCGTCTCTGAGACCACAGCCACTCCCGAACCCCCTGCGGTCTCAGAGACCGCAGCCACTCCAATGCCCCGCGGTCGAGGGCGCGTCCCTCAAACAGTGCGATCGGACCGCCTCCCGCTCCAAGCAGGGCGAAGAGGCAACCGGCTGCGGTCTCAGAGACAGCAGAGGGTAGTGAGCCGGGTTGAGACGGTGGTAGGTGTGACGAGTTGGTGGGTGTTGACTCGTTGGGCGTTTCTCGCAGACGGTCTCAGGGCTGTTGGGTGGTGCGACGGCGGACGCCGAGAAGGAAGAAGCCCGCGGCGAGGAGAGCGGCCGCAAGCGAGACCAACACGATGACGTTGCCGCCGGTGAAGGCCAGCGGCGTGGCCGTTCGGACCGTCACGACGCCGTCGTCGCTGTCGGTGTCGTTCGTGTCGACGATGTCGGTGAACGTCGAGGAGACCTCAGCGGCGTTCGTGATTCGTTGACCCGATTCGCCG
>CALLIQ010000654.1 GCA_938008925.1 uncultured Acidimicrobiales bacterium | reverse complement strand
CGCGCCGTCTGCAGCGCGCTGCGTCTCCAGAACGCGAGAAGGGGCGCGCAGGGACTCCAGAAGTGGAGAAGGGCCGACTGGTGGGGGGCGCGCAGGGACTCCAGAACGTGGAGAGGCGTGCCGGCGGAGAGGGTTTGCGGTTGAGAGGTCTGGCTGGAGCCAGGGTTAGGGGCGTTGGCGGCCGCGGGCGGTGGGTTGGTTCCACCACCGTCCGCTGAAACGCCAGTTGGACGAGCGCGTCTCGACCGGTTCCTCGGCGCTTCCGCGGGGCCAGCTCATCTCCAGCGCGGCGATGATCGCAGCGGCCTCTTCGTCGGTTGGCTGGGGCGAGATGTCCATCGGTCGGCTCCTAGAGCGGCACGTTGCCGTGCTTGCGCTTCGGCAGATCTTCGCGCTTGGACTCGAGCATGTGGAGCCCGGCGATCAGCTTGCGGCGAGTGTCGGCCGGGTCGATGACGTCGTCGATGTAGCCACGCTCGGCGGCGATCCACGGGTTTGCGAACCGCTCCTTGTACTCGTCGACCAACTCGGTTCGACGGGCCTGCGGGTCGGCTGCGCTCTGGATCTCTCGGCGATACACGATGTCGGTCGCACCCTCGGGACCCATCACGGCGAGCTCGGCCGACGGCCACGCCAGCGAGAGGTCGCAGCCAACGCTCTTGGAGTCCATCACCACGTACGCACCGCCGTAGGCCTTGCGGGTGATGACCTGCATGCGGGGCACGGTGGCCTCGCAGTAGGCGTAGAGCAGCTTGGCGCCGTGGCGGATGATGCCGCCGTACTCCTGGTCGACGCCGGGAAGGAAGCCGGGAACGTCGACGAAGGTGACGAGGGGAATGTTGAACGCGTCGCAGGTGCGAACGAAACGGGCGGCCTTCGACGAGCTCTCGATGTCGAGGACGCCGGCGAGGATCATCGGCTGATTGGCCACGATGCCGACGGGGCGACCATCGAGCCGGCCGAACCCGCACACGATCGCCTGCGCCCAGTTGGCGTGGTACTCCATGAACTCGCCGTCATCGACGATGGTCGTGATGACCTTCTTCATGTCGTACGGCAGGTTGGGACTGTCGGGAAGGATGTCGGCGAGTTCCGGGCACGACCGCTCGGGGTCGTCGTCGGGCTCGTTCGCCGGCGGGGTCTCGAGGTTGTTCGAAGGCAGGAACGAGAGCAGGTACTTCACCTCGTCGAGGGCCTGCTTTTCGTCGTTGGCAACGAAGTTGGCGACGCCTGACTTCGACGAGTGGCTTCCCGCACCGCCCAGCTCTTCGAGGGTGACCTCTTCGCCCGTCACCGTCTTCACCACATCGGGACCGGTGATGAACATGTGCGAGGTCTCGCGCACCATGAAGATGAAGTCGGTCATGGCGGGGCTGTAGACCGCGCCGCCGGCACACGGGCCCATGATCACGCTGATCTGCGGGATGACGCCGGAGGCCTGAACGTTTCGATAGAAGATGCCGCCGTAGCCGTCGAGGCTGACGACACCTTCGGGGATTCGGGCGCCGGCGCCGTCGTTGAGGCCGACGAAGGGCGCGCCGACCGACAACGCGAGATCTTGAACCTTCTGGATCTTCTCGGCGAAGACTTCGCCGAGCGATCCGCCCATGATCGTGAAGTCCTGGGAGAAGACGAAGACCTTGCGGCCATCGACGGTGCCCCAACCGGTGATGATGCCGTCGGTGTACGGCCGGTCGGTCGCCTCGGGGTTCCGAGTCCGGGCGAGCATGTCGAGCTCGTGGAACGAACCCTCGTCGAGGAAGTACTCGAGCCGCTCGCGGGCGAGCATCTTGCCCTTGTCGTGCTGACGCTGCACAGCCCGCTCGGGGCCCGCGTTGAGGGCCTCCTGTTTGCGAGTCTCGAGGTCGGTGATCTTGTCGGCGAGGGGTTGGTCTGCCACGGGGCGCAACCCTAGCGCTGCCTCGTCGCGGGAACGAAGGCCACAACTGCTTGTCTAAACATCAGCAAGCTTTGACCGACACAGAACACATGTCTTCCTCTCGGGACGCTCGACGACGTGACCGCACAGACCAATCGCCTCGCCGAATCGGTGTGATCACGGCCTTTCCACCCGGCCGCAACAGCCTCAACGAGTTCGGCTTCCACTTCGTCAATCACCTGGCCGCCAACGACGAGGTCGACAGCGTCGTCCTCTTCGCCGACGAGACCGATGCCGGGCCGCCAATGACGCTCGCCGATCCCGCTTCCGCAGCCAAGGTCGAACCGGTCGTCTGCTGGAAGTTCAACGCCCTCTCGAACCCCGTCCGGCTCATCCGAGCGGTCCGCAAGGCCAACGTCGACGCCGTGATCGTCAACCTGCAGTTCGCCACCTTCGGCGACACCAAGGTGGCCGGCGGTCTCGGCTTGCTCGCTCCACCGCTCCTCAAGCGGTTCGGTGTGCCGACCGCCGTCGTGCTCCACAACCTCGTCGACAACGTCGACATGGAAGACGCTGGTTTCGCCGATTCGAAGATCATGGCCACGATCATGAACGCGGCCGGTCGCTTCCTGACCCATGCGATCCTGCGCACCGACTACGTCGCGCTCACGATCCCCCGCTACGTCGAACTCCTCCGTGACAGCTACGGCGCCACCAACGCGCTCCTCGCTCCCCACGGCAGCTTCGAAGAGATCGCCGAGCCGCATTTCGGGCCGCCCGAAGAGGGACCGCGCAAGATCTTGGCCTTCGGAAAGTGGGGCACCTACAAGACCGTCGACGTGCTCGTCGAGGCATTCCGCCAGCTCATCGACCGCGGCTACGACGACCTCGAGCTCGTCATCGCCGGCACCGACAGCCCGAACTCGAAGGGCTACCTCGCTGGCGTCGCCGCCGGTTGTGAAGACCTCGACAACGTGGTGTTCACCGGATACGTCGAAGAGGAAGACGTCCCGGTGCTGTTCGGCGGCTCGGCCGTCACGGCATTCCCGTACACGTCCACCACCGGCAGCTCCGGCGTGCTTCACCAGGCAGGTTCCTATGGGCGCAGCGCGGTTCTCCCCGCCATCGGCGACTTCGTCGAAGTGATCGAAGAAGAGGGCTTCATCGGCCAGTACTTCGAACCGGGCGATGCGAACAGCCTCGCCGACGCGCTCGCAAAGCTGTTGGACGACCCCGGTCTCAGCGCCGAGCACGGTGAACGGAACTACCTCGCGGCCACCGGCATCCCCATGGCCGAAGTCATCGACTGGCATCTCATGCACATCGGTCGGCTCGGCCGAGCCTGACCCGTGAACGCCCCCTTCCGATCCGACGCCACCACGGCGTCCACGAAAGCCGCCCGCAAAGCCGCGGCCCGAGCCGAAGCGGCGCGTGCGGCAACCGCTCGTATTGCGGCCGAACGGGCTGCGCAGAACGGTGACGTCGGCGACGGCTCGAGACGACCGCCACCCGAGCATCGGGTG
>CALLIQ010000653.1 GCA_938008925.1 uncultured Acidimicrobiales bacterium | reverse complement strand
CGCGTTGGGTTGGGCAGGGGGCAGCGGAACGCGCAGGGCCTCCAGAACGCGAACGAGCCCGGGGCGAGTGCCCCGGGCTCGTTTCACAATTCAGTCGGTGGCCGAGTCGGCCACCTCAAGAATCAACCTGGAATGTCGAGCCCCGTGAAGGGGTCGACCAGGAGGGTGATGCCCGACTGGTCGCCGGAGATGCCGACCCAGGAGCCGGAGGCGCTGACGGTCCAGGTCCCGGTGAAGCCGTTGTTGGTAGCGAGGCTGCGAGCACCGTCGAGGATCTCGAGGTCGCCGGTCAGCACGATGGTGTCGCCGGTCTGCAGAGGCTGGTCGCCAACCGTGTCCGGATCCGCATCGACGAGGAGGTCAGCGACGTCGACGTTGAAGGCGATCTCGCCGTCGGCGACAGCCGCGCGAGGGATCGGCGTTCCGCTGTTGACGGTGATCGCGAGGTTGGTGTAGCTCAGCGTGAGTGTCCCCGTGCCGTCGGGCATGAACTCATAGGGCTGGAAGCAGCCACCCGAGCGGAGGAACAGGATGTAGTTGTCGCGAGCATCGATGACCGGGTCGGCCATCGGATCGCCGGTGACGGGCGGGTTCAAGAAGATCCCGCAGTTGATTTCGCTCAGCTCACGAGGCTCGACCGACACGCTCACCGTGGAGGTCGACGCCGTTGCGCCACTGCCGATGGTGTAGGTGAAGGTGTCACGACGATCAGTGGCGCCGTCGACGCCCCGGAAGTCGCCAGGGGCGGTGTAGCTGATGGTGTTGTCACCGTTGACGACGACGGTGCCGCCGTTGTCGGTGGTGCCATCGGTTCCGTCAGCGGTCGAACCAGCAGCGGTGATGCTGTTGCCGTTCAGCTCGTCGTTGCCGATGACCGAGAGCACGTCCGGCGTCGGTGAACCCTCCGCCGGGTTGTACGTGCCGTCGAGGGCGTCAGCGTTGGCGGTGGGGGCGCCAGCGGCGACCGTGACGGTCACGGTGCCGGTGGAGGTGCCGCCGGCGTTTCCGATCACGTAGGTGAAGGTGTCGTCGCCGTTGAAGCCGGTGTTCGGCGTGTAGGTGACGGTGCCGTCCTCGTTGTCGACCACGGTGCCGTTCGACGGATCGTTGAGCTGGGTGATGGAGATGTCGTCACCGGTGTCGTTGGAGAGCACGTCGACGATGACGGCAACGGCGGTGCCGGTGGTTGCGGTGTCGTCGGTGGCGACGGGAGCGTCGACCGAGGCGCCATTGACCGGGCAGGTGTTCGGTGGGTCAGAGGTGAATCGGCTGACGTACTCGGGCGCTTCGGAGAATCCGATCATGACACGACCGCGGGTGAAGGCACCGGACGTGAGCTCGTCGAGCCAGAAGGTCTCGTCGGCGCCGCGCTCACGATCGAGCGTGTTGACGTAGACCCGGTCGACGAACTGCTCGTCGGTGGTGTCGGAGCCGAAGGCGGCCTCGAACTCGGGCACGAGGGCGAAGCGGTCAGCGATCTCGGTGATGCTGGCGCCATTGGCGAACTCGGTCTTCCAGAACGTGCGGCCACCGTCGTCGGGCTCGCGCAGGAAGAAGGCGCAGTAGAGGCGGAAGATGGCGGAGTCGTCGAAGCGCTCGAGGAGCACCTCACGGAACTCTTCGCCGTTGCTGAACCCGACCATCACGCCGCCGCGGGTGCGGTTGCCGTTGTCGAGCTCGCCGGTCCAGAAATCGACGCCCTCGGTCTCACCGGGGCGGCCCTGGACGTTCAGATAGACCTGTTCGACGAAATCTCGATTGGAGAGGTCGCCGTAGGTGTCCTCGAACTCCTGGCCGGAGGCGAAGAAGTCAGCGATTTCTTGCAGGGTGCGGTTGCCGCTGTTGAGATCGTTCACCCAGAAGACGCGATCGGCCTCTGGTGGTGTGCGAAGGAAGAATGCTTCGTACAAGCGCGTGATCTGCGCGCTCGGCGAGTCGTCGGAGATGGCGGCGGTCGTGCCGTCCTGGGTGGACGCACCGGCTGGAGAGGCGACGACGCCCCCCAACCCGACTCCGACCAGCATGGTCATGGCGGCAAGGCTCTGAATGAGCTTTCTGAGGGTCATGACGAACAGGTTACGAGTTGATGTTCCCAGGGGCGGGGACCCTTCGACCCATCCTTGGTAGTCCGTTCGGCCCATTCGACAAGCTTGGGTGATCGCTGCGCCCGTCGACTCGCCGGAACTCGCTGTCCGCTCCCGACTCGCCCGGATAGCGTCTGAGAGTGAGCTCCTCCGCCCAAGCCGACCTCGCCCCCGACGGCGAATCCGTGCTCCGGCGAGGGCTTCGCCTCGTTCGCGAACACGTCCGGCTTCATCCCGGTCCATTCTCGATCGCCGTGCTGGGAGCGGCGACCTTCGCCTTCTTCACCGTTGGCGCCACGATCGTGCTCGGGCGGGTCACCGACGAGGTCATCGTCCCGACCTTCGACACCGGCGACATCCCCGACAACGCGCTCCCTTGGTCGGTCCTCGCAATCGTGGCGGTCACGGCCCTGCGGGCCATCGGCGTGGTGTGTCGCCGCTTCTTCGCAGGTATGACCGCCGAACGCGTCCAGGTGTCGCTTCGCCATCAACTCGTCGACCAGTACATCGGCCTGCCGCTGAGCTGGCACCACGATCACCCGACCGGTGAACTCCTCGCCCATGCGGATTCCGACACCGAAGTCGCCACCGAGGTGCTGCACCCGCTGCCCTTCTCGCTCGGCGTGGTTTTCTTGGCGATCTTCGCCTCGATCAGCCTCGTCCTCGTCGATCCGGTCCTCGCCTTGGTGGCCTTGGCGATCTTCCCCGCCTTGATCCTGCTGAACCGGTTCTACAGCGCACGAGTCGAGGCCCCGGCGGCGCAGGTGCAAGCCGGGGTTGGCAACGTCTCGGCGATCGCCCACGAGAGCTTCGACGGTGCGCTCGTCGTCAAGACCCTCGGTCGGGCCGACGACGAGGTCGAGCGGTTTGCC
>CALLIQ010000652.1 GCA_938008925.1 uncultured Acidimicrobiales bacterium | reverse complement strand
GGAAGTCGCGGCGGATGGCGTCGAGGGTCTGCTCGTTCCACAGTCGGGCGACGCTGTATTCACCGGCGGCCTCATCGCCAGGGGCGTCGTCGGCACCGCGAAGAGCCTCGTCGGAAGCCTCGTCGGAAGCCCCGTCGCTCGCGTGGCCACCCGAGAGGCCACTGGGCAGCGACCGGTCGGCGACACAGGAGTCTCCGCCGCCGATGACGGCGACCGCTCCGACGACGGTGGCGGCGACGACGAACGCGGCGATGACCGCGACGAAGACGGGACGGGTTCGCCGAGCGCTCACGACGTGGTGACCTCGGGGCGGACGGCGTACCACCAGTTGAGACCGGGGAATCGAAGCAGGTTGCGGTCGGTGCCAGCAACGGCATCACGTTCGACGAGGCGGAACGACGGCCAGTCCGGCTGCATGTAGAGCAGCGTACTGGGGCCCGACCACCGGTACTGGAACTGCAGCGCCGATCCGATCTCGGTGACCACCTCGCCCGTTGTCAGGTCGGCGATGAACACTTCGTTCGGCTCGGTCAGCGGCGTGATCACGGTGAGGGCGATGAGCGAGCCATCGGGTGAGACCGACGAACCCCACGGCCGTTCGACGGGCAGCGGCACCTCGATCGACGTCGCCGGATCGTCGATGTCGTAGACCAGCATCGAGTCGGCCCGACCGAACACCACGGCCGACCCACCCGCGCCGAGATAGGCGCTGCCCGCGCTGTCGGCGAACGTGATTGGGTCGACGTCGGGCTGCCAGAACAAGAAGTCGCTCGCCGGGGTGGTCTTCGGAGCGAGGACCAGACCGTCGCCGGCCGACGCGAGTGGGCGGCCGATGTCATCGATGGTGATCGGGCCCGAGTCGGCCTCGGAGCTCACGTCGACGAGGCGGACGGTTCGTTCCGCGGTGCCGAGGATCCACACCTCGTTCGAGGTCGGGCCGGGGAGCACGGCGATCCCGGGGCCCAGGTTGCGGACCGGTTCGGCGAGGCGATCGTCTTGCACCAGCACCCCATCGAGGCTGGCGAACACGAGGGCGTCGTCGGTGACGAGCATGGGATGGCGGTCCTCGCCGGGGTTGAGGCGGGTGAGCGTGCCGACGCCGCTCCACAGTTCGGCGCCGAGGCGCCGTTCGAGCGGTGTGTCCGTTCCGAGCACGACCACCTCGGGGTCGAACGCGCTCAGGCCGACCGGGACCGACAGCAGATAGAGGTCGTCGCGGTCCGGATCAAAGCCCTGTGTGGTCTCGTATTCGAGATCCGGTTCGATGAATCCTTCGCCGTACCCGGGCAGGCTCGAGGTGGTCGTCGACCCGGAGCCGATGGCCGTCCCGGCCCCGGCCTGCGAGCGCTCGGACGCGTCGGCCGCCTCACCGGTCGCTTCACCGGCCGCTTCGTCGAGACGATCGGACGTACCTCCTGAGCTGGGATTTCTCAGCAGTGCGGCGAGCCCGAGGGTCACCAGTCCGGCCAGCAAGATCAGCGGCCAGCGAGAGCCTCGGGTGACGGTTGCCCGTTCGACGGACGTGCTCGAACCGCCGACGTGGTCGGTGAGGAGAATCGGTTCGTCAGACTCGAACTCGGAAGACGGGTTCTCGGAGGAATCGCGCTTGACCACGGCACCGAGCAGTCTTGCACGTCAAGAGAGGAAATGTTCGGTCGTGTTCGACCTTGTTCGTGCGATACTCGCGCCATGACAAAGATCAGCTTCATCGGCGCCGGTTCCACCGTGTTCGCCAAGAACCTCATGGGTGACATCTTGAGCTTTCCCGAGCTCGCCGATGCCACGATCAGCCTTCACGACATCGACGCCGAACGCTTGAGAACGTCCGAGATCGTGGCGGCCAAGACCGCCGCTGCTCTGGGCGTCGATGCCAACATCGAATCGACCCTCGATCGGCGCGAGTCCTTCGACGGCGCCGACTACGTGATCACGATGTTCCAGGTCGGCGGGTACGAGCCGTCGACCGTCGTCGACTTCGACATCCCGAAGCGCTTCGGCCTCGACCAGACCATCGCCGACACACTCGGCATCGGCGGGATCATGCGCGGGCTCCGCACGATTCCCGTGCTGCTCGACATGGCCGACGACATGGACGAGCTGTGTGGCGACGCCACGATGCTGCAGTACGTGAACCCGATGGCCATGAACTGCTGGGCCCTCGACCGGTGGAAGCGGGCCAAGGGCAGCTCCATCACCACGATCGGTCTGTGCCACAGCGTGCAGCACACCGCCGAGCAGTTGGCCGAGGACATCGGCGTCCCCGTCGACGAGATCGCCTACCGCTGCGCCGGCATCAACCACATGGCCTTCTACTTGGAGTTCCAGCGCCGCACGGCCGAGGGTCTCGTCGATCTCTACCCCGAGATCGCGGCGTTCGCCGACACCAAGCCGGCACCGCTGCGTGGCAGCGCCGAGCGGACCGACGGCGGCATCGACGGGTTGAGCGATGCCGTTCGTTACGACATGTACCGACGCCTCGGCTACTTCGTCACCGAGTCGAGCGAGCACTTCGCCGAGTACGTGCCGTGGTTCATCAAAGACGGTCGCACCGACCTGCTCGAGAAGTACGGCGTGCCCCTCGACGAGTATCCCCGCCGCTGCGAGCGTCAGATCGCGGGCTGGGAGGCCATGCGGTCAGAGCTCGAGAGCGACGACTCGACGATCGAGGTGAGCCAGAGCGTCGAGTACGGCTCGGGCATCATCCATTCGATGGAGACCGGCGAGCCCCGTGTCGTCTACGGCAACGTGGCCAACGACGGGCTGATCGACAACCTGCCGGACGGCTGCTGTGTCGAGGTGCCCTGCGTCGTCGACTCGAACGGCATCCAGCCGACCCGAGTCGGCGCCCTTCCGCCCCAGCTCGCCGCCCTGATGCAGACCAACGTCAACGTGCAGTCGTTGACGGTCGAGGCGGCGCTCACCGGCAAGCGCGACCACGTCTACCACGCGGCCATGCTCGACCCCCACACCGCGGCCGAGCTCGACCTCGACCAGATCTGGGAACTGGTCGACGCCATGCTCGACGCCCACGGCGACTGGATCCCCGCCCTCACCTAGTAGGGCTGCCCCGTCCGCCCACCGTTCTGGAGACGACACGCGCCCCGCCCACCGTTCTGGAAGCGCCACGCGTCGTCCTCGGCGCGCTGAGCCTCCAGAACGGGAAGTGGAGCGCGCAGGATCTCCAGAACGGTCAGCCTCCAGAGCGGGGTGGGAGATGAGGGGAGGGCCTCCGTCGATCGGGGTCTGACCCCGTTGGTACGGAGGTTGGACTTGGAGCGCTCCAATCCGCGTTGTGCGCGATACTCGGCAGGTGAGCGATGCGATGCCCGACATGCCGTCCGATGCGCAACCCCAGGTCACCGAACTGTGGCGTCCGAGTGCTGAGCGGATCTCGGGGACC
>CALLIQ010000651.1 GCA_938008925.1 uncultured Acidimicrobiales bacterium | reverse complement strand
GGTTTCGGGGTAGCTCGTCACGGTCGACCTCAGTGGTCGGGTAGCGGCCGGAAACCACCCTCGTCGGACGGGCTCGCAGGCTGGGCAGGAAGCCCCACGGCACGGCGTGCACGGCGCTCGTCGGGACGATCGAGATTCTCTCGAACGACTGCTCGCCGATCAACGGTGCGACCAGCATCGCATCGATCTTCGATGACTGACGCTCGAGCGCCTGGAAGTCTCGAGGCTCGGGTGCCGGGTAGGTGCGCGCTGCCAGCGACGAAAGGAACCGAAGCATGTGGAGGGCTTGGTGCACGGCCTCGACGGGGCCGAGATCGACCAGGGAGGCGTGCGGGCCGGCGCACATGCCGATCAGGCGTCCGTTCCGCTCGCCGTAGATGAGCATGCCCGGATGAGCGAGATCAGAAAGTGGGCGGGAGTTCGCGTGTGCGCCCTCGGCCCGCTCTGCGGTCCACGACAGAAAGCGGATGCGGGCCTCGATGGCTTGGCGTTGACGGTTGCGCTCGGGATCGCTCGCGGCGCAGACGTCGGAGAGCGTGCCCCGCAACTCCTCGAGCTGTTCGATCAGTTCGGGTGATGGAGTCGCCATCATCGGCCCACCGAGGACGACGCGGCGGGTGCGGTCAATCCAGTGGATGAAATCGCCAGGGACCCCGGTCCGTTGGGCGAATTCGACCGCCATCGACTCGATCGGCACGATGCTGCGAAGCGCCCGACTTCGCAGCTCGATCGACTCCAAACCGCCGGCGTAGTATTCGAGGAGATCGAAGCAGCGGTCCAGCGCATCGCTCGCTGCATCGAGATCGCCGCCGATGGCGTCACACCGGGCCTGAGCGAACAGCTGGACCACGCGCTCGGCCGGGTTGATGCGCGCGACGCCGTCGGCGACTCGCCGAAACGCTGGTTCCGCTTGGTCGGCACGACCGGCAGCCATCAACCGCTCGCCGCGTCGGGTGAGTCCTTCGGCGACCAGCGGGTCGCTCGTGTCGTAGTCCTCGAAAAGGGGTCGCGCGTCGAGGTCGAACAGTTGCGCCATCCGTTCGGCCCATGCGGCCGATTCCGGTGGTCCGTTGGTGACGAAGTGCTCTCGCATGGCGACGAAGTCGGCCTCTGCGGCATCGTCCGCCTCCTGCGCGATGTGGATGCGAGCCAAGAGGCGCCGGAACTTGGCCGTGATGGTGATCGATCCGGCTTCGAGGGATCGATCGAGCACGCTCTCGGCGAGACGCTCCGCCTCTTGCAGCGCTCTCGCGTTGAAGAGGACCTCGACCTGGTCTCGTTCGACCTCGCCGTTGTGCAGGCCGAAGCCCACCTCTTCGCGAGCGGCCTCGTCGAAGAGGAGGAGTGCGCTGCGCAGTTGGCCCTGGCGCCCGAGAATGAGACCGAGGTTGTGGCGGGCGAGGGCGGGGGAGTGGACGCCGAACGCGTCGTTCATCGTCATCGCCCGCCGGATGTCGATCTCCGCCTCGGAGAGCTGACCGGCGTCGCTCTTCGCGCTCGCTCGGTTGTTGAGCAGCACGGCAACGGCCTCGTCGTCACCGATCACTTCCGCGATCGACAAGGCTTCGTCGAACAATGCGATCGCTTCGGCGTGTTCTCCTCGAAGCGAGTGGATGGTGCCGACCTGGCTGAGCAGCCGTGGAACCTTCTCGGCCGGCGCGTGTCGACGTGCCATCTCAGCGAGTGAGAACGCCTGCTCGGCACGTCCAGCGGCTCCGAGCATCGGGACGAGCCGAAGCTCTGCCTCGGCCCGGAGGGCCGAGTCCTTCGCCCGTTCCGCTGCGCTCTCGAGAAGGGCGATCGCTCGGTCGAGATTGCCGGCGATTCGCTCGATTTTCGCCAGCCCGATCTCGATCAGGGCGAGCGCATCCCCAGACGAGGAGGCGGCGAGGCCCTCGCCCTCCTGGCGCAGCGCGTCGGGCATCGCCCGAGCGTTGGCATCAGCTCGCTTGAAGAAGGCCTCAGCGCGTCGCTGCTGGGGATCGGGGCTGAGGGTCACGCAATCGTCCACGGGGTGCAGCGGATGGTTCCCTCACAGATCACCACCAATCGCAAGGGGCTGTCGAGCGGGCCAAAGAAAAGCACGTAGTTGTCGTCATCGACGCTCGCTGGTCGACGCTCGGCCAGGGTCTGGACGAAAACCTCGGCCACGACCCAGTCGCCGGGAAGGCGGGCCATGAGGGCGCCCGGCGACAGTCGCAAGGCGATCTCCTCGTCGGTTCCGAAACGGTAGGCGAGGTCGCGCTCGGTTGTGTCGACGAACCGAACACCAGTCGCTTGCAGATCGTGTGCGGAGTCGAAGGTCTCGATTCCCACGATCTCGCCCGATTCATGGAGCGAGGGGAACGACTTCGCCACGCCGACGACGTCGCCGCCCGGGCCGGATTGGGTGAGGGCTCGAGAGAGCGCCCCAACGATTGGATCGTTGGGATCGATCAGCGGTTTCGAGTCGTCGTCACACACGGATGGCCGTCCCTTGATAGAGATCGGCCAGGCGATCGAGGCATCGTCGTCGCTTGGCGCCAACGGTGCCTCGCCGGATACTCATGGATTCCGCCATCTCGTCATAGCTCGGTCGTGGGTCCGCCAGGCACATCTCCAACAGTCTACGACAAGCAGGGGAGAGCTGCTGGAATGATCGACGGAGGACGATGTCGCCTTCCGCCGCCGCGACTTCCTCCTCAGGGGTCGGTCGAGGGTCGGCCAAGTCGATCGTGTCGGCGTCGCTTTCGGCCAGCCTGGTGCGGCCCGCTCGCTTGAGGAATCGAGCGCACTCGCGGCGGGTGGTGGTGTGCAGCCACAGTCCGAGCTTGTCGGGCTCGCGAACCTGGTGCATGTGCGTGTGGAGCAGGAGAAAGACCAGCTGGAACAGATCCTGGGCGTCGGTGCGGCGCACGCCGTAGCGACGGATCACCGACCACACAAGACGCTCGTACCTGGTGACGATGTGGCCCCAGGCTTCGGTCGAACCTGCTTGAGCGCGGTCGAGCAGGACGGCGTTGGGCGCCTCGGGATCGACCGATCTCAGAAAAACTTCGGTCGTACCCGCATCTTTTGAGTCGATCACGTCCTCTCCTCCTGCGTAACCCGTACCTGAATCGCCCAGGAGGCAACCACATGAAGACCACGATCGCCGCCAAGAAGACCGCTCTCGTCATCGCTGCCGGAGCCGTCGCCCTCTTCGTCGGATCGTCCCCCATCGCTTCCACGAACGGCTGGGGCTGATCCCGGTCTCGTCTGGTTGAGCATCCTGCACCGTCCGCGGTGCCGCTTCAACACTAGGCGACTCATCACCTGATACGAACGACAGCGTGCCCAGGCCTTTGGCTTGGGCACGCTGTCGTTTTCGCGATGTGTTTTCTCGGTACTTCCGTGTTGTGGCGCGAGAGGTTTCGCTCGCAAGCGAACCGCCGGATCCCACCCGTTTGGTGAGACCCGGCTCTCATCCGGGCTCGCCTCAGTCGACGATGTCGAGATCGCCAGCGTCCGGGTCGTCGTGCGGTGCCTCAGCAACGTCGTCGACGTAGCCGGTGTCGGCAACCTCTGCGTCGACGATGGTCACCGCTTCTTCGTGCTCGACCGAGACCGATTCGCTGTTGAACGAGTGCTCGGTCTCTTCGACGATCGACACGTCGTTGTCCTGGATCGTGCCACCGTCGCCGAACGTCACGTTCGATCCGCTGACTTCGCCACCGGAGAAGTCGACGACGTCGCCAGATCCGAAGTTCGCATTCGTGTCGCCGCCGGCGCTCTGCACGACCTGGTTGCCGCCGCCGACCACGGCATCGCCACCGCCGGTCGAGACCGACACGTTGCCGTCGCCGACCGTGTTGCCGCCACCGTTGACGTCAGTCACTGAATTGCCGCTCCCGGAGACGACGGTCTCGGCTGACTCCACATTGGTGTTGTCGTTTCCGATGTTGACCTGGTCGACGTTTCCGCCGGCGATCACACCCGAGTTGTCGCCGGTGCTGATCGGTGCGGTGTTGCCGCCGGCGACCTGGACGGCACCTTCGCCGGAGTTGATCTGCGTCGTGCCCGTGTCCACGGGCGCACCGAGATACTCGTCGTCGAGGTCCACGTCCTCGTCGTAGGGGGCTTCTTCGCCGACTTCGTCATACGGCGCTTCTTCGCCGACTTCGTCATACGGCGCTTCTTCGCCGACTTCGTCATACGGCGCTTCTTCGCCGACTTCGTCATACGGCGCTTCTTCGTAGGGGGCTTCTTCGCCGACTTCGTCGTATGGGGCTTCTTCGCCGACTTCGT
>CALLIQ010000650.1 GCA_938008925.1 uncultured Acidimicrobiales bacterium | reverse complement strand
AAGCTCGCCAACAGGTCATGGACCTCACCGGCGGATTGCCCGACGTTGCTGTTGCATGTGTTGGCGGCGGTTCGAATGCCGCTGGCCTGTTCGCAGGTTTCGCTGACGACGAAAGCGTTCGCCTCGTGGGCGCCGAACCGGCCGGTGGCGCCGCTGCAGGCCGGGGCGTGCCCGCCATCGTGCACGGGATGAAGGCCTATTTCATGCAGGACGAGGTTGGCCAGATCCTCGAGGCTGAGTCGATCTCGGCCGGTCTCGACTACCCGGGCCTCGGTCCCGAGCACTCGCACCTCGCGCTCACCGAGCGAGCCGAGTACTACCCGGTCACCGACGATGAAGTGCTCGAGGCGTTCCAGCTGCTCAGCCGGTCCGAGGGCATCATCCCGGCACTCGAGTCGGCCCATGCGTTGGCCTGGGTCGTGAAGGCAAAGGACGAGCTCGCCGGGCAGACGGTGTTGATCAATCTCTCGGGTCGCGGCGACAAGGACGTGGAGCAGGTGCAGGAGATTCTCGAACGATGACGACGAGCACACAGACGAGCACACCCGTGCGATCACTGCGGGCCCATCTCACCGAACAGGCCGGCAAGCGCCGCCTCCTCATGCCATACGTGACGGCCGGCATCAGCCCCGATTGGTTGGAGCTCGTCGACGCCGTCATCGATGCCGGTGCCGACGCGGTCGAGATCGGTATCCCGTTCTCCGATCCAGCGATCGACGGCACGACGATTCAGGAAGCGTCGGTGGTCGCCCTCGACGCCGGCATGACGCCAGCCCGGTGCCTCAGCGAACTCCAGCAGCGCGAGTTCGGGGTTCCCCTGATCGCCATGACCCACTACAACCTCGTCTACCGATACGGCCACGAGCGCTTCGCCGCCGACCTCGTCGCCGCCGGCGGGTGGGGCACGATTCTCCCGGACCTGCCGATCGAGCATGCGGGCGAGTGGCTGGCCGCCGCCAGTGACGCCGGCATCGAGAACGTCTTGCTCGCCGCACCCGTCACCAGCGACGAACGGCTGGCCCTCGTGGCCGAGCACACCGGCGGCTTCGTCTACGTCGTGTCGACGATGGGTACCACCGGTGCCCGCGGTGAGGTCGACGACGCCGCGACCGTGCTCGCTCGCCGGGTGAAGGCCGTGACCGATGCGCCAGCGATCGTCGGCTTCGGCATCTCCAACGCCGAGACCGCGGTCACCGCCGCCCAAGAGGCCGACGGCGTGATCGTCGCATCGGCCTTGATGCGCCGTGTGCTCGACGGCTCGAGTGTCGAGGACGCGGCCTCGCTCGTGGCGGAGATCCGAGCGGGGCTCGACGCCGCCTACCCGCCAGCCTGATCTAGCTCGTTGCTGCCCGCAGCAGCCGGGCGATCTCGCCGGCGGCGTCGATGCTCTCGTCGTCGTCGCCGGCCACCACCTTGAGGTTGAACATCGAGCAGCCCGCCTCGGCATAGGGGAGCAGCGCCTCGGCGACCTGTTCGGGTTTTCCGTACGGCGTGTACTTCTCGAAGGCCTCGAACGGCACCTTGTAGAACGCCTCCATGGCGGGGGCGACCCGGGCCCGAGCTTCGGCCTCGTCAGCTCCGACGCCGACCCACGGCTGATAGCCGTGCTGCCATGCGACATCGCCCCGGCCAGCCTCCTCTGCCTCGGCGGTGATGATGCCGACGGCTTCGCCAAACCGTCGGGCTGAACACCACGCCCCGACCCAGCCGTCGCCGAGGCAGGCGGTTCGGCTGAGCGCGGCGTTCGATCGGCCGCCGATGATGATCGGGACCGACGGCCGTACAGCGGGTTTGATCCTCGCCGCCTCGAGCTCGAAGAACTCGCCGTGATAGTCGAGCGGCTCGCCGGTCATCAGCGCTCGAATGATCTCGAGTGACTCGTTGGTGCGGCGGCCACGCGTGCGCGGGTCCACGCCACACACCTCGATCTCGTGACGGTCCTCGCCACCGACCCCGACCCCGAGCGTGACCCTGCCGTTGGCGACCGTCGACATCGTGGCCAATTGGCGAGCGACCGGCAGCGGGTGACGAAGAGCGAGCAGGTACACGCTGATCATCACCTTCATTGACGGATGGAGTTGGCTGAGCGCAGCGATCTCGACGAACCCGTCGGTGCCCGAGCCATCGCGGAACGAGACGTGGTCGGCCATGTAGACCTGGTCGACCCCGACCTCCTCCAGACGCTGCAGCGTGCGCTGCTTGGCGTCGAAGTCGGCCCTCCACAGATCGTTCGGCGTCGCGAATCCGATGGTCAATCCCATTGGCCGACAGTAGTCACCGAGTGGGAGTCAACCAGCGAGAGGAGCGGAGGTAGGCAATCAGCGATCGGTGACGTTGGCCGTTCGAGCGGATGCCGCACCGCGGCGGGCGAGAAGCCAGCGGGCGAGCAGCGATGCGGTGAGGGTCTCCACCAACGCGAGAGGGAGCGCGATCGCAGCGAGGTTCCAAGAGGTGATCTCCATGTTGGCGATCCCCACCCACAAGATGACGAAGGACATGGCCCAGCTCAACGTTCCCGCCGCGGCAGCTGAGCCGATGGTCGCCCCGGTGACATTGGCGCAAAGCCAGTAGATGGCAACGATCGTGATCGAGAGCAGGGTCCCCCACAGACCCCAGATCGGGAAGATGGTGGTGTCGATCCGGCCGACTCCTTCGATCATCGACAACTCCGTTTGGAGGCGTGGTTGCACGACGGCCAGATACCGGACGAGTTCGGACAGCTGCACGTACACGTTGACGATCATTGCCGTGACGAAGAGCTGTGCCCACGGGATCGCCGCTGGTGCGCGACTCATGGGTTTTCCATCAGAGCTGTCGGTGCCGCCAGCGCGTTTCGAAGCGTGGCGACGACATGATCGGGTGTCGTCTCAGCTGTGCTGGCCCGCATCAGTGCGCTGATGCGTTGGACTGTGTCGATCTCGCCGATGGCGGCATCAACTCGGTTCTTGATCGGGGTCGGTGTGTGAAGGCGGCCGAGCTCGTTCGCTCTGTTGATTCGAAGAGTGCATCGGCAAGGGGCGGCCGGGTTGACCAGGCCACAGTTCCCCGTCATGAATCTCCGTATTCGTTCCCTGGCCCGCGAGAGCCGCTTGCGGAACGTTGCCGGTTCGATCTGAAGAACCTCCGCGCCGGTTGCGCTTGGAAGCTCGAGCACCTCGCCGAGCAGATACGTGGCGCGGTGGTCTCGGTCCAGACATTGCAACATCGCCCGAGTGCACGATGCCATCACTTCGTTGGCCAATAGCTCGAGTTCGGGCTGGTACCTCTCGAGGGGTTCGGCGAGCCCGTCGAGCAAGTCATCGCCGAGGGCTTCGAAGGACAGCGCCTCGAAGACGGCCTTGCGCCTGTCGAGGAGATGGTTCATCGAGATCCGATAGATCCAGGTGCGGATCGACGCTTCAGCCCGGAAGGAATCGAGCTTGGTGATGATCTTGGTCAGAATTTCCTGGGTTGCGTCGTCGGCCTCCTGGCGATCCCACACCATCCGCAACGCAATCCGGTGGACGTCGTCGCTGATCGCCACGACGAAGCTCTCGAGCGACGCCCTGTCACCGGCGACGGCGCTGACCCGCAACTCTTGGAGGAGCTTGTCATCGTGCATGTCTCAATTAGACGACAACGGCACACCGATTGTGACCGCGACGGTCGAGAATCCCGGAGACGCCCAGCCGTTGCAAGACTCCCGTGTTCGGAGCGCGCCGAAGAGGCCCGAGGGGGCCTGACCGGCGGTTCAGTTGTCGGTGGGTTCTCGGTGATGAGCTCGACGGTCGACATCGTCGCTGGCTGAGCGCCAGCGGGTGACGGGTCCTTGTGGTGTTGCTGTGGCGTGTGGTGTGCCGTCTGGGCGCCAGGTGCGGAGTTCGCGGTCTGGCATGAGTTTCATCTGCCAGCGGCCTTCGTGGGCGAGGTGGTGATGGCGGCTGCACAGCGGTGCGAGGTTGTCGAGGTTGGTTTGTCCGCCGTGTTCCCAGAAGTTGATGTGGTGGATGTGGCACCAGTCGAAGGTGGTGTCGCAGCCCGGAAAGGCGCAGGTGTCGTAGATGGCCCGCAACGCCAAGCGTTGCGCCACGGTCGCCGTCCGGTACTTCCGGCCGACCGCCAACGGCAGGCCGTCAGCGGTGGTGACGGCTTGGAGGTCGCAGTCACACAGGTAGCGGCGAAGCGTCTCATCCGACACCGTCGATCCCGGTTCACCGAACCGTTCGATCACCGAACCGGGGTGGCGGCCGTGTTGGAGGGTGTCGTCATCGACGAACAC
>CALLIQ010000649.1 GCA_938008925.1 uncultured Acidimicrobiales bacterium | reverse complement strand
GGTGCCTTCTTGGCGGCCTTCTTCGGCGCAGCCTTCTTTTCTGCTGCCTTCTTCGGGGCGGCCTTCTTGGTCACCTTCTTGGCGGGTGCCTTCTTTGCTGCGGCCTTCTTCGGCGCAGCCTTCTTTGCTGCTGCCTTCTTCGGGGCGGCCTTCTTGGTCACCTTCTTGGCGGCCTTCTTGGCTGGTGCCTTCTTTGCTGCTGCCTTCTTCGGCGCGGCCTTCTTGGTCACCTTCTTCGCGGCCTTCTTGGCGGGTGCCTTCTTGGTTGCTTTCTTTGTAGCCACGTGGCCAGTACTCCTTGGTTCGTTCACATCTCCCGATGCATCGTCGGTCGACGAGCTCGTTTGATGAGTTGCATTGGGGGATCCGTCTCCGGAGGAGTCGGGCCGTTGCTCACCGACGTCGACCAGTTCGACGTTGATGCCGCGGCGATCCGAGTCGAGGGATACGACTCGAACGCGTACGGACTGGTTGCGCGAGACCACGTCGCGTGCCTTGGTCGGCGGCGGGTCTCCCATCGCGCGAGAGGGGAGGTAGCACTGAGCGCCCGCCGCGCTCACGTAGCAACCGTGCGAGGAGAACTGCTCGACGACGGCATCTGCGATGTCGCCGATCGAGTAGGTCCCGATGAATGAGATGAACGCCATCGGCGTGTTGAGTTCGTCGACCTTCGCCGTCGGGGCCGCGCCGCGATCTCGTGATCGCGAGCGCTTCGGCTTGTCGTTCGAGTTCTGCTCGTTCTTGTTTTCGTTCTTCGACGCTGCGGCGTCGTTCGACGCGCCTCTGCCACGACGGCCCTTGGCCGGTGCGCTGGCTCCACCGGGCGGTGGTGCGGAAGGAACGGGCATCGGTGCCGATGCTTCCTTGGACGTCGTGCGTGATCGGCCGCTGGACTTCGATCCGCGTCGGGATCGTCCGCCGCCCTTTGCCTCGCGTACGGCTCGACGGCTCGCCGGGCCGCGAACAGGGACGCGATCGACGAAGACCCATCCGACGTGCTCGATCGGCTTGCCGCCGATGAGGCGACCTTCGTCGAAGAGCCAGCCGTGCTCGCCGTGGAACTCTTGGAAGGAGTCGTTCGAGAAGACGGCAGCGCCGGCCTTCTCGGCAACCTGAAGGATGAAGGCGTCGCCGCGGCCGACGACACCGGCCGGCGGCGAGATGATCTCACCGGCGTCGACCGCCTTCTCGTACTCGGGCTTCTCCGGGTCTTCGATGCGGTGCGCGAACGTTGCGTCGACGATCACGGTGATCGACTCGAACGTGCGCTCGGCCATGATGGCGCGCACGGCCTCATCGAGCTGAGCGAGGCTCGGGAGACTGCGCCCTTCGGTCGCGATGTTCGACCCGTCGACGACGAGGTGGGTAGAGGCAGGGCTCATGTCGGGCACCAGTGAAGCACCGCGCCGCGCGGTTTCGTCGGATCTACCCCAAGAGTTCAGTAACTGCATCGTCAACTGCACCGTCGGATCGCGACGTCTGTACCGGCGCGTCGACGCCGTCCTATGGTCTGACGCCGTGACTTCGCGATCGATCGACGCCGTGCTCTTCGACTTCGGAGGCGTGGTTCTCACCTCGCCGTTCGAAGCGTTCAATCGCTACGAAGAGAGCGAGGGAATCCCCATCGACTTCATCCGGACGATCAACGCCACCAACCCGGACGACAACGCGTGGGCCAAGTTCGAACGCAACGATGTCGACGCCGCGGGATTCGCGACACTCTTCGAAGAGGAGTCGTCCGCAGCCGGCCACGCCGTCAACGGTTCGATCGTGCTCGAGCTGATTCACGGTGAGGTCCGGCCCGAGATGGTCGAAGCGATCCGACGGGTGAAGGCAGCGGGCCTCGCGGTCGCGTGTCTGACCAATAACTTCCGTTCTTGGAAGGATGCTCCGCCACCAGACAACGATCGCGACGCAGCGGTCGTCGAGGCGCTGTCGTTGTTCGACGAAGTGGTCGAGTCGGCGGTGATCGGGGTCCGCAAACCGGAGCAGGCCTTCTACGACAAGGCGCTCGAGATGGTTGGCGTCCGCGCTGAACGAGCCGTCTTCCTCGACGACCTCGGGGTCAACCTGAAGCCGGCGAAGGCCATGGGTATGACGACGATCAAGGTGCTGAACGCCAACCAGGCGCTCAGCGAACTCGAGGCCATCCTCGGAATCGAACTGCGCTGACTCCTGGATCAGCTGACTTCTCTCGATCAGCCGAGTCGCTGGATCAGTTGAGTCGCTGGATCAGTTGAACGCTCGGCTGAGCAGCTCGGCCTGTTCCTGATTGTGGATCTTGGCCGAACCCGTTGCCGGGCTACCCGACTCGGTCCGGCTCACGCGTCGGATCGAATGGGTGTTGCCGTGCCGCTCGTAGAAGCGACCCTTGACCGAGTTCCATGCGCCCATGTTCTCCGGCTCCTCTTGGAGCCAGACGACGTCGCTGGCGTTCGAGTAGCGGGCCAGCACGTCGGCCACCTGCTGCTCGGGCCACGGGTAGAGCTGCTCGACCCGAACCACCGCGGCGCTCGCTCCGAGTTCATCGCGCTTGGCTGAGGCTTCGGCCGCGACCTTGCCGGAGGCGAACACCACTCGGTTGATCGCGTTCGGATCGGTGACGGTCGAGTCGTCGAGCACCTCCTGGAACGAACCCGAGAGAAGTTCGTCGACAGGGCTGCGCGACCACTTGGCGCGCAGACCCGACTTCGGCGTGAAGACCACGAGTGGCTTGTCGACATCGCGGATGATCTGGCGACGAAGCAGGTGGAAGAACTGGGCAGCCGTTGTCGGGTTGGCGACCTGGATGTTGTCTTCAGCGCACAGCAACAAGAAGCGCTCGAGGCGGCCGGAAGAGTGCTCCGGGCCCTGACCCTCGTAGCCGTGGGGGAGCAGCATCGTGAGTCCGAGGCGCTCCTTCCACTTGTCTTCTGCCGAGACCAGGAACTGGTCGATGATGATCTGTGCGCCGTTGACGAAGTCGCCGAACTGCGCTTCCCACATCACGAGTGCATCGGGGTTCGCGAGGGCGTAGCCGTATTCGAAACCGAGCGCCGCATACTCCGACAGCGTGGAGTCATAGATCCACAGATCGGTGCCGTCGGGGGCTGCCGTGGTGAGCGGCGTGAACTCGTCGCCGTTCTCATAGTCGTGCAAGGTGGCGTGACGGTGAGCGAAGGTGCCGCGGCGCGAGTCCTGGCCTGCGAGGCGGACCGACGTGCCTCCGTCGAGCAGCGTGCCGATGGCGAACGCTTCGCCGAGAGCCCAGTCGATCTCGCCGGACTCCCACATCTCGTGACGCTTGTCGAACTGGCGGGCGAGCTTTGGATGGACGGTGAAACCGTCCGGCACCGAGGTCATGGCGGCGTAGACGCGATCGAGGGCAGCTCGGTCGACGCCGGTCTCGACGTGGGGCAACACGCCGACGGCGGGCGGGGACGGTGCGGCGAGAATGCCTTCCCGCGGAGCCGACTCGCGGGTGGCGTCGAGCGCCTCTTGCAGCAGTCCCTGGAAGTAGTCGAGCGCGGTCTCGGCCTCCGCGACGGAGATGTCGCCACGGTCGATCAGGTTCTGGGTGTAGAGCGTCCGGCTCGATGGGCGAGCGTCGATCTTCCGGTACATCATCGGCTGGGTGTAGCTGGGATCGTCACCCTCGTTGTGGCCGTGACGTCGGTAGCCGATCATGTCGATCACGACGTCTTTGTTGAAGCGCCGGCGGAACTCGAATGCGAGCTGGGCGACTCGGACACACGCCTCGGGATCGTCGGCGTTCACGTGGAAGATCGGCGCCTGGACCATCTTGGCGACGTCGGTCGAGTACTGCGACGACCGCGACTGGTGCGGTGCGGTCGTGTAGCCGAGCTGGTTGTTGATGATCAGGTGGATCGTGCCACCCACGGCGTAGCCCTTCACCTGACTGAGGTTGAGGGTCTCGGCCACGACACCCTGGCCGGCGAACGCCGCATCGCCGTGCAAGACGACGGGGAGCAGCGGGTAGTTGCCCGTCGTGCTCTGGTCCATCTTCGCTCGAGCCATGCCGACCACGACCGGAGCGACCGCCTCGAGGTGCGACGGGTTCGGGGCGAGCGAGATGTCGATCGAGTGGCCGCTCGGGCTCGTGTGTGAGCCCTGGTAGCCGAGGTGGTACTTGACGTCGCCCGAGCCTTGGATGTCGTCCTCGGAGACGTTGCCCTCGAACTCCTTGAAGAGGTCGGTGTAGCCCTTGCCCATCGTGTTGACGAGGACGTTGAGTCGACCGCGATGGGCCATGCCGATGATGGCTTCGTCCATCTCTTCGTCGGCGGCGGCGTTGAGGATCTCGTCGAGGATCGGGATGGCGCTCTCGCAGCCCTCCATGCCGAATCGCTTCTGACCGACGTAACGGGCGGCGAGGAACTTCTCGAGGGCCTCGGCCGCGCTCAGGCGCTCGAGGATGTGGTGCTGTTCGTCGCGGGTGAACGAGTACGACTGGCCTTCGACCTGCTCTTGGATCCAGCGCTTCTCTTCCGGATCGGCGATGTGCATGTACTCGATGCCGATCGTCCGGCAGTACGCATCGCGCAACACGCCGAGGATGTCGCCGAGCTTCATCTGCTGGGCGGAGCCACCGACCGACGCGTAGACGCCGGCGGAGTTGCCGGTGAGAAACTCGCGATCGAGATCCCAGATCGTGAGGCCGAACGTGGCCGGGTCGAGCTCGGGGTGCATCTCGGTCGGACCGTCGGACAGCGGGTTGGTGTTGGCGATGTGGTGGCCGCGCACGCGGTACTGGTTGATGAGCGTGTTGACCGCCATCTGCTTGGCGTGGGGTCCCTCGGCGTCGTCGGCCTCGGTCGCGCCGTGGTCGTCGCGCCACTTGACGGCCTCGTATGGCACGTCCATCTCGGCGAACGCTCGCCCATAGAAATCGTTCTCGCCGAGGAGGTACTGGTGCACCTGGTGCAGGAACTGACCGGACTCCGCACCCTGGATGACCCGGTGGTCGTAGGTGGAGGTCATCGCCATGATCTTCGAGACACCGATTTGGGCCAGCACCCTCGGATCGGCGGCCGCGAACCCGGTGGGGTAGCCGATGCGGCCGAGGCCGATGATGGCGCTCTGGCCCTGCATCAGGCGCGGCACCGACTGGACGGTGCCGATCGTTCCGACGTTGGTGATCGAGATCGTGGCGCCCATGAGATCGTCGATGGCGACCTTGCCATCGCGCACCTTCTTGATGAGGGCTTCGTAGGCATCGACGAACTCGCGGAAGTTCATCTCGCCGGCATTCTTGATCACCGGCACGATGAGCGAACGGGTGCCATCGGCCTTCTGCTGATCGACGGCGATGCCGAGGTTGATCGTGTTGTCACGGATGACGTGGGGCTTGCCGTCGATCAACTCGTAGCGGTTGTTCATCGCCGGGACGGTGTCGTACACCGCTCGAACGACGGCGTAACCGATGAGGTGGGTGAAGCTGACCTTGCCGCCTCGGACGCGCTTGAGGTGATTGTTGAGCACCCGACGATTGATCTCGAGCAGCTTCGCCGGGACCTCGCGGAAGCTCGTCGCCGTCGGAACCGTCAGCGACGATTCCATGTTCCTGACGATCGCGGCGGCGACGCCTCGGAGCGGCTCGGCCGGGTTCTCTTCGGGTTCGCTCGCCGGCGCCGCCTCGACCGCTGCTGGGGCGGGTGTTGAGGTCGCGGGTGCTGCCGGAGCCGGTGCGGCGGTAGCCGGCGCTGCCGCGGCGGGTGCTGGGGCGGCAGGTGTTGGGGCGGGCAGTGCGGGCGCTGCGGCTTGCTCGACGGGCGCGGCCCCGTTGGTCGCCGGCGCCGCTGCTGGCGGTGCGGCCGGGGGTGCTGCCTGCGCAGTCGGTGGCGTCGCTCCGTTCCCGTTGGCAAAGATGGTT
>CALLIQ010000648.1 GCA_938008925.1 uncultured Acidimicrobiales bacterium | reverse complement strand
GGCGAGCGTGTGTACTCCGTCAACACCACCGAGTTCGTCGGCGAAGACGGCAAGCTCACCGGCCTCAACGGACACGAGGTCGAGATGTCGATCGTCGATGGTCGGCCGCAGTTCGATCCCGTCGAGGGCTCCGAGTTCACTCTCGACGTCGACTTCGTGTTCCTCGCCATGGGCTTCGTCGGCCCGGAGAAGGGAACGTTGCTCGACCAGCTCGACGTCGAGCTCGATCCTCGCGGCAACGTCGCTCGCGACAGCTCATGGGCGACGTCGGTCGACGGCGTCTTCGCATGTGGCGACATGGGACGAGGCCAGAGCCTCATCGTGTGGGCGATCGCCGAAGGGCGAGCGTGTGCCGCTGCGGTCGACGAGCACCTCATGGGCCACACGCTGTTGCCCTCGCCGGTTCGGCCGACCGACCGCCCCCTGACCTAGCCATCGGGCGAGCGCCCACCAGAGCGTCGCATCTCATCTCGAACTCGTTTCTGCCGATTGGTCTTCAGACCGGTTCCGACGTGGAACCACGGACGAGAGGCGAGAACGGCTGATGGCGACGTTCGCGGGAATTGCAGAACCGACGATCTCCGACGGGCCCCAGGGCTCTGCGATGGTCGCGCCCACCAACAGCCCGACCGCTGCCAATCGAAACGCGGTGCCGCTCGGGCATGCGCTCGAGACCACTCGCCGCGCCGCCGGGTACTCCAAGGGAGCCGCTGCGCTTCGACTCGGGGTCACCCTCCGCGAGCTCGATCATTACGAGACCGGTATCCGCACACCGAGCGTGGTCACGCTCGGTCGAATCGCCCGTCTGTACGACGTGGAGCTCGAGCGTTTCGCCGCTCGCCCCTATGTGCCGCGAGTGCCGCCCCGCATCGACCGGTTGAGCCGAACCCTCACGATGGGATGGGTCGTCATCGACCTCTCGCCGATCGATGAGAATCCCGATGATCGCAACGCCTACCTCCTCGGGGCGCTGGCCGACGCGCTGCGAGCCATGCGAACCCTCACCGAGGCACAGCCCGTCTACCTGCGCCGGGCAGAACTCCCGCTACTGGCAACGCTTCTCGACATCGATCACCGCGAGCTTCCGCTGCTCATCATGCGTCATCTCTCGTTGACGCTGACCGAGTCGACACAGCTCGTCGCAGCGCTCAAACAGGCTCGCGGGTTCTGACGTGACCGCGGGTCAGACCGAAAAGGTCTGAGCCCGTGAGTCGTCTTGCCCATTCATCGAGTCGGGCCCGGTGTCGATCCTGTTTTGCATGGAGCCGCATGTTGAAGCAGCAAGCCCCGTCCAGGGCTCGGAGCAGCCGTCGTACCCGATGGGCGAAGCCCTTCGATCCGCCCGTCTTCGGATGGGTTGGAGTGTCGAGGCCGCAGCGACCGAGCTGCGATTGTCGGCTCGAGTCCTGCACCACATCGAGGCGGGCATCCGTGTCCCGACCGGCGAGTTGCTCGAGACGATCGCCGATCTGTACGGGATCGACGCGAGCGAGCTCGAGACCCGTTCCGCAGCGCCACACGTGCCGCCGAGCTACGACACCGAGTCACAGACACTGTGGCTCGGCTGGATGCCGGTCATCATCGGCGACAACGCCGACAACGACACGATCCTGAGCTGTATCTCGACCGCACTGCGCACGATGCGCAAGGTCGCCGATCACCAGCCCGTCTACATCCGTGACCGCGAGATCCCGATCCTCGCTGATCTCATGAACCTCGACGACGAAGATCTGCCGTTCCTCACGATGAGCTATCTCGGCTACACGTGGGTCGAAGCGACAACCTTGGTCGGTGAGTTGTGCGCAGCCGTCGGCAAAGAGCCCGTCGTCGCCCTCGCCCGCTGACACCTGGCACGTCACACCTGACGCGGGCCACCCGACTCGTCACACCTGAGGTCTGTACCCGACGCGGCCGGCGTCAGGCCGTGCATCACTTCTCGACGATGACTTCCTCGAGAAGCAGTCGATAGAAGAGAGAACAGACCCGGAACGCGCTTTCACCCGTCGTGGTGATGACGTCGGCCACGCTGCGTCGGCCATCGAGCAGCGCGAGGTAGCGCCATTCGTCGGAGGTGACGAGGCGCTCCTCGGTTCCGCCTGGCAACTCGCCAGCGAGCCGGAACACGATGTTGGTGGCCGGGATGCGTGCCGCGATCTCTTTCCAGATGTCGAGCCGACGCTGCGCCTGCGTGACGAGCTCGGCGACGGGTTCCGCGAACCGCGCGCCGATGGCGTGCTCCGCGCCGTTCTCGAACTCGAAGCTGTGATCCGAGGGAACGATCAGCTCGAACAGAGCGGTCAGGTTGTACTCGTGGAGGAGCCGATCGAGTACGTCGGCGGCTTCCGGCGAACGCCCCGCGAGTTCGTCGACGACGGCACCGGACCGGCTCACCATCAGCTCGTCGATCTCGTCGGTGGTGGCGACACCGGCTCCGAAGAGCACGGATTGGACCGCCGGGCTCGAAGAATTCTTGGCGAGATAGATCTTCCCGTCAGAGAAATAGATCTCACTCCCGTCGCCGATGCGAAGCACTCCAGTCCGCGTACTGACGGCGATTGCTTCGAGGAGAGAGGTGAATGGAACGTCGGCCAACGTTCCAGCGAGGGCATCTTCGGACTGCACGATTCGGAACGGTACCTCAAGGTCGGGCCGGAGCCGCCGATGGAACACCCGAGTCCGATACAGCGTGCGAGAGGCCAATGTTCGAGAAACTGAGTCTTCGATCAAAATTGATTGCCATTGCGGTGCCACCACTGGTGGTCCTGATGGCCGTCGCCATCTACGGCGTACTGCTCTCTGTGAGCGGTGCGCAGGAGAACCTGGCGGGTGATGTCCGAACCCTTGGCATCATCGCTCTCGCCGGCGTGGTGCTGACGGCTCTCGTGGGCTTGCTCGTGGTTCGGTCCGTCGTCGACCCCGTCGACGACATCACCGCAGCTACCCGTGACCTCGCCGACAACCGTTTGCCGCAGCTCGTTGAAGCGCTGCGCAATCCGGGAGCGTCGACGCCGGAGTTCCCGCCCATCGAGTTCGACCAGAGCGATGAGCTCGGTCGTCTCGCCGAAGCGCTGAACGACGTGCAGGACTCGGCCACCCAGGTTGCCATCGAGCAGCAGAACCTGGTTCGCCAGGGTCTCAGCGAGCTCGTGGTGAACATGGCTCGCCGCAACCAGACGCTCCTCGACCGTCAGATCGAGTACATCGATCGCCTCGAATCGGCCGAGGAAGACCCCGACCGTCTCGAAGAGCTCTTCGGTCTCGACCACCTCGCCACCCGCATGCGTCGCAACGCCGAGAGCCTCTTGGTTCTCGCCGGCGCTGAGTCCAGCCGCCGCCGCGGTGGACCGGTGGCCGTCGCTGACGTGCTCCGAGTCGCCATGTCGGAGATCGAGGACTACCGCCACGTGCAGCTGCTCGAGATCGAGCAGTCCGAGATCGGCGCCTCCGGTGCCGTCGACCTGGCGCACCTCCTTTCGGAGCTGATGGAGAACGCAACCCAGTTCTCACCGCCAGACTCGCCCGTCGAAGTCAGCGGTACGACGCATCCCGATGGTTCGTACCTGGTTTCGATCGTCGATCACGGCATCGGCATGAGCGACGAGCAGATCGGCGCCGCCAATCAGCTCATCGCAGCGCCGCCGGAACTCGGTCTGTCGCTCAGCCGTTCGCTCGGCTTCCTCGTGATCGGTCGCCTGGCCCAGCGCCTCGACGTCCGCGTCGAGCTGGTCCACACCCATGGTGGCGGCGTCACCGCCATCATCGACGTGCCCGGCGCCGTGCTCGCCGGTGGTTCGCCTGCTCAGGCCACCGCCGACGACTCTGCTCCGCTCGCTCGCACGATGCCCGAGGCCGCCATGCCGGCTGCCCTGGGTGGTGCCACCGAAGAGCCGGCAGACATGCCGCCTCCTCCGAGCCCGATGGGTTCGCCGAACACGGCCGATCTCAGCAACGCTCCGCGACCGTCGCTCGACGAGAATCCGTTCGCCACCCCGGACGCCCCGGCAGCCGAGGAAGAGGCGTGGACCCCACCGGTCATGCCAGAGCGTGGCGCCAACCCCATCGGTGGCTCCCCGGCCCCGGCCCCGGCTGCCCCGGAACCCTCGGTTCCTGCCGCACTCGCCGGCGACGAGGCCCCCTGGACTCCGCCGGCCGTTCCCGAGCGTGGTGCCAACCCCATCGGCGGGTCCGATCCGGCTCCCGCAGCGATGCCCGAGCCGTCGTCGCTCCCGAGCGACATGCCGACTCGGCAGTCGACCGGCGCCTCTGAGGCTCCCCAAAACTCCGAGGCGCTCTCGAAGCTCCTCGGCATCGAAGGCGCAGCGCCCACCGGCGACGCACCCTCCTTCGAAGCCCCCTCGTTCGAGGCACCGACCGACGCTCCGTCATTCGAAGCCCCGTCGTTCGAGGCCCCGTCATTCGAAGCTCCGTCGTTCGAAGCACCCGATGCACCAGCGTTCGGCGAGGCATCCTTCGATGAAGCGTCGTTCGACCCGAACGCCTACCACCAGGGTCCCGCCGAAACGGCGGATGCCCCGGCGGCCGATTGGTCGGCGCCGAGCTTCGGTGGCGACGAGCCCCGTGAGCATGTCGCTCCCGGATCCGCTCCGGCCAAGCTCGAAGAGGCGATCCCCACCGGGGACAGCTTCGACAGCGGCATGGATTCCCTGCTCGGCGGGGATGCGCAACCGCAGACCTCGACCGGTCTCGTGAAGCGTGACCGCAAGAAGTCACAGGCTCCCGTCAGCGAGGGTCGCCCCGTGGCCGCCAGCGTGCGGTCGCCCGATGAGATTCGTTCGATGCTCGCTCGCTACCGCGACGGGCTGAAGGGCCGACCCCTCGAGGGCATGGCCGCAGAGGGACTCGCCGACGGCGGGCCCGCAACCGGTCCGGCAGACGCCGCACCAACCGATCCGTTCACCAGCCCCGGCCAACCCGGCCAGGACAGCAAC
>CALLIQ010000647.1 GCA_938008925.1 uncultured Acidimicrobiales bacterium | reverse complement strand
GGTGATGTTCGCGTTGAGCGGGAGGCGGCGGGAGCGAAGAACTCGACATCGGTCTGTTCGTCTGCCAGGTGGATGTCGGGGACGCGATCACCGATCGACGCCTGCATGAGCGCGACCTTCTCGGCCGTTCCGGTGACGGCCATCAGCGAACCGGGCAGTCGTGCGAGCAGCTTGGACAACCCGGCTGGGCGCGGGCGGCTCGGCGCCACGAAGTAGACGGCGACTCGCGCCCGACGCGTCCGAAGATTGGCGAGCGCGATGGGTAGACCGGCATCGCTGCCGGTCGCATAGATCAGGTCGCCGTCGTCGACCGACTTCGCGAGCATGCGGGCAATCGCCCAATGCTCGGGGGTGCCGACCAACCGGGCAGCGGCACGGTCGAACGCGTTCGGTTCCACGTCGCCGGGCTGATGAACGGTGGCGTCGAGTCGGTCGGCGAGCAAGCCGACGACGTGAACCGGGCCAGCATCCTCCGCCTTCCGCTTCTCGAAGAACGGAAGGTCGAAGCGAGTGCTGGTGACGACGTGACGCGTCACCGAGCCGCCTGGCCCGCTGGTTCGGCTGCCTCGGCGGCCGACTCGCTGTCGTCAGCGCCCTTGGCCGCCACGGCTGCGTCGGCCTTCTTCTCCCATCGCATGAGCGCCCACCAGCCGATGCCTGCGAGGTAGAGCTCACCGATGACGGTGCCCCACACGGCGCCGCGCCAGCTCATCGAGGGGATGAGCACGAGGTACAACACCATCGAGACCGCGGCGGCACTCACGACGATGAAGGCCCGGATGCCCATGGCGTTGAGTCCGAGCAGCCCGTTGAGCGGCGCTCGGCTGAGAGCGGTCAGAGGGAGGAAGATCAAGAGCCAGCGCAGGATCGGGATGGCTGGAGCGAACTTGTCGCCGAGCAGCCAGTCCTGAGCGAGGATCGGTGCGCACACGAAAATCAGTGCGGCGAACGCGACGCTCAGCCCGAGCGAGACGATCGAGAAGCGATAGGAGCGACGAACGTGCTGCCCGGTGTCGTCCTCGTCGTTCGACAAGAAGCGATGGAACAGCGCATTGTTGAGCGACTGGATCGGCATCTGCGCCATGAAGATCAGCCGGAACGCAGCGCCGTAGAGACCGGCGTCGGCCTCGAAGCTGTAGGCGTTGAGGACGGCCTTGTCGCCGTCCTTCTGCAGGTTCGACGACGACAGTGGGAGCGAGAGCGACATGTTCGTCTTGAACGAGTCGCGAGAGACCGGGCCGAATCGGGGGGTGAGCCCCATGCGGGGCCACAGCACCACCAGGCAGTAGGCGAAGTAGAGGCTGAGGGTGACGATCCAGACCGTGGTGAGTGCCACCAGCGTCAGCTGACCGGTGATCCAGAGCCCGACGAGACCGAGCGTCCGGATCGCGACGAGCATGATGCGGACCTGAGCGGCTGCCGGGAAGCTGATGATGGCCTGGCGCAGAGCTGCGGTGATCATGATCATCGGGTTCAAGAACAGGTCGACGATCAACAGCGCGACGATGACGCGGACTTCGACGGTGTCGATCACTGCCGTACAGATGAAGTAGCCGATGATGCCGGCGATGATCGCCTGGCCGACGGCGAGGGTCATCGTCGACCGGCCGACCTTGTCGGGGTCTGCTTCGTGTCGGACGATCAGCTGCATCACGAGGAGCGCGAGCCCTGACCACGACAGCGCGCCGAGCGGGCCGATCACGCCGTAGAGGCCGACGTACCCGCCGTACACCTCGATGTCGAGCTCTCGCAGCAGCAGGAAGAACGACGCCGTCTGCGAAATGATGATGAGCATGTCGGCGAGGAGACTCCACGCGAAGTCTCCCGCCATCTCTGAGTAGCGTCCGAGTTTGCCCGGCAAGCGGAACTTCGGTGCTTTTGCTGTGCTGGTCAACGGTTTTCCTTGCACTCTCGGAGTAGGCGACCCGCGTCGGGGGCAGTGCTCCAAGAGGAGACCCGCGCCGTGCCGCTTCGGCTCGTGTCAGGGTAGTGGTTCAGAACTTCGTGAAAAGGTCGATGAGACACTGCGTGGCTCATTACCCACACCCAATGGGTCGGCAGTACCGGTTCGCTTCTGAGCCGGTCTGATGCACTCTTTTCTCACCCGGACTCTGGGAAGATCACTCCTGTCCGTCGCGTCCCCCGCGCGATCGGTTCATCAGAAAGCGACAACCATGCCAAACGCCCCCACCTTTCTCGTCGGCGCCGAACGCTCCGGAACCACGTTGTTCCGCCTGCTCGTCGACTCACACCCCGAGGTGACCTGCATCGAGGGGCTCGACTACGTCATCTCCGCCGTCGGCGCTGACGGTTCCTACCCGGACCTCGACGCCTACGAGCAGTACCTGGCCACCGAAACGGTGTACTCCACGAGCGGATTCGAGATCGATCGCTCGAAGGGCGGCTTCGCCGAGGTCGTCGACGATTTCATGACCCAGCGCATGGCTGCCGCCGGCAAGTCGAACGTCGCCGCACTGCTCCACGACGGCTTCGAGAAGGCGCTCGCACTGTGGCCCGACGCCAAGTTCGTGCACATCGTGCGCGACCCGCGAGCCGTTGGTCTGTCGACGGTTCCGTTCGAATGGGGTGGTCATCCCTACATCGGGATCTACAAGTGGATCGACGAGGAGCGCGAGTGGATGGCGCTCACCGAGAAGCTCCCCGCCGACCGTTGGATGGAGGTCCGGTTCGAGGAGCTCGTGACCGACCACGCTGCCCAGCTCACCAAGGTCTGCGAGTTCATGGGGCTCTCCTACACCGACGAGATGCTCTCCTATGCCGCCGTCACGGACTACGAAGCGCCCATCCCCGGCAAGGCCGACGAGTGGCGTTCGGTCATCACCGACGAGCAGATCCAGTACGTGGAAGCTCGCGTCGGGGATCTCCTGGTCGAGCGTGGCTTCGAGCCGAGCGGGTTGCCTGCCATCACGGTGACCGAGGCCGACGCGAAGAAGATCAAGGCGTCGCTTCGGACCAAGAAGTGGAAGCACAAGCTCACCTCGCACGGCTGGGTCGCGGTGGCCGAGCTGATCACTCGCAAGATCGGTATCAAGGCGCTCCACACGCCGATGAAGCAGCGCATGAACGCCGACGAGAGCGGGAACCGGAAGAAGTCCTGGCGCGAGCCCGGCCGTGAGTACGCCTACTCGCCGGCGAAGGAAGCCGAGCTGGCCGGCAAGACTGCGAACGCCGGGCGATGACCCGACCTCTCCGGGCGGCGGTCATCGGGGCGGGAGCGATCTCGCTCCAGCACTTGCCGTTCCTCCAGCGAAGCGAGTGGGCCGACCTCGTCGGCATCTGCGACCTGTCGCCGGTATCGGCCGAGATCGCGGCGCGCAAGTTCGGCGCTGCAGGTCACTACACCGATGTCGCCGCCATGCTCGAGCAGGCGTCGCCGGACATCGTGCACGTGCTCACGCCGCCCCAGAGCCATGGCCCGTTGGTGTCGATGGCGTTGTCGGCCGGAGCGCACGTGATCTGTGAGAAGCCGATGTCGCCGACGGCGGAGGAAGCCGAGAAGCTCCTCGCCGAAGCCAACGCCGCCGGACGTCACCTCATCGAGAATCACAACTACCGGTTCAACGACGAGGTGATCGCGCTTCAGCAGGTCATCGCCGATGGTCGCATCGGCCCGGTTCGCGAGGTCGACATTCGCATGTCGCTACCGATCCGGGACGAAGGCAGCCGCTTCGCCGACGCAAACGTCGTCAACGCGATTCATTCGATGCCGGCCGGCGTGCTGCACGACTTCATCACGCATCTCAGCTACCTGATGCTCGACCTCGCCGGCGTTCGGCATTTCGAACGTGTCATGGCGGCGATGAGCAACCACGGCGGCGGTGACTTGTTCACCTATGACGATCTCGACGCCGTGCTGATCTCGCACGAAGACGTGGACGGCCCGGAGACCGACTCGGTCCCCGTGCACGGGCGGATGCGGTTCTCGTGCCGTACCAGTCCCGACCTGTTCTCGATCGTCGTGCGTGGTGAAGACGGACAAGCTGCCACCGACATCTTCCATCCGTTCCTCGACGTCGTCGTCGCTCGCCCTGGTGGCGAGCAGCTCACGCCGATCGTGAACCACATCGTGAATGGCACGAGCCTCGCCCGAAGCGGATTCCGCAACTTCGGACGCAAGCTCCTGCAGCACACGCCCTACCACGGCCTGGAGCGATTCCTCGATCAGACGTACGCCGCCATCGCAACGGACCGAACGCCGCCGGTCAGCGCTGCCGACGTGCTCGATGCCGCTCGTCTCGTCGACCAGATCGTGACCGCTGGAGGTCGCTCATGAGCACGCTCTTCGTCACCGGGGCCACGGGGTTCCTCGGCCGTCACGTCGTCAATCAAGCGGCCGCGGCCGGCCATGACGTGATCGCTCTGGTTCGGCCTTCGTCGTCGGCCCGGGTACTCGCACCAGCTGAGGCGACCGGTCGGCTGACGGTCGCTCGCGGCGATCTGTCGTCGCGTCGCGGACTCGCCGAGGCCATGCAGGGCGCCGATGCGCTCGTGCATCTCGCCGCCGTCAAGGGAGGCGACTATTTCTCTCGCTTCGCCGGCACGGTGATCGGGACGGAGAACGTCTTGGCGTGCGCCGAGGAAGCCGGCATCGACCATCTCGTCGCGATCAGCACGTTCTCGGTCTACGACTACGGCCAACGTCCGGCCAACTCCGAGTTCGACGAGACGTTCCCCGTCATCGCCGATCCGTCGGGTCGCGACGAGTACGCGGAAACGAAGCTCTACCAGGATGAGCTCTACCGACGCTTCGCCGATCTCGACGATCGCCGGATGGTGATGATTCGCCCCGGCATGATCTACGGGGAAGGTGAGCTGTGGCATCCGCTGCTCGGCGGTGAGTTCGGTCCGATCAATCTTCGGGTCGGGTTCAAAGTGAAGCCGCCGATCACCTACGTCGAGAACACCGCCGAGGCGATCGTGTTGGCCGCTGAGCGCCTTCTGGATCCGACGACCGTCGACTCGGTCGACGACGAGGTGATCAACATCGTCGACGACGAGCTGCCGACAAACGCCGACTACGCCGACAAGGTGTCCGCGCTCACGGACACCCCCTCGTCGATTCCCGTTCCCTTCCCGGTCATGCGGACCGTCGCCCAGGTCGGGGCACTGATCAACCGACGTGCGTTCGACGGTCGGGCAAAGCTTCCGAGCATCGCGCTGCCCGATCAAGTCGACGCACGGTTCAAGCCGTTTGTCTTCTCCAACGCCAAGGCCAAGCGGCTGCTCGGCTGGACGCCGAGATTCGGCCTCGACGAGGCGCTGAGCCGCTCGGTCAACCCACCTTCCGCTGAGTCCACCGACGCGCAGCCGATCGCTGCCAACGCGAGCTGACGGCTGTGTCTGGACCAGCGGCGGAATCCAACGCGGAGAAGGCGAGCTCGGTGCACGTCGGCTACTTCACGATGGAGTACCCGCGAGCGACCGACACCTTCATTCGGCGCGAGGTCGAAGGAGTCCGTGCAACAGGCGTCGAGGTCTCGACCTTCGCCGTGCGGAGGCCCGGTGATGACGAGATCGTGAGCGACGAGCAACGCCGAGTGCGAGACGAGACCACCTATGTGTTCCCGCCCTCGCCGGCGAATCTGCTCGGCGCCCAGGTGCGCCTCCTCACCTCTGATCCGAAGCGTTGGTTCCGTGCCGCTCGGCTCGCCCGATCCACCGCTCGTGCCGGCGCGAAAGGCCACCTCTACCAGCTGTTCTATTTCCTCGAG
>CALLIQ010000646.1 GCA_938008925.1 uncultured Acidimicrobiales bacterium | reverse complement strand
GGGAAAAGCACTTGGTCGATTGGCGGCGCGGAAAATGAAGAAGAGCCACCCACAACGCCCACCTCTGATGATGCGCCACCTTCGGGTGGGCGCCATCGAGGACGGCGAGGTCAAGCGAGAGAACCGCAGCCGGGCGCTTCCCAACCGAGACGAGTTGCTCCGCACGCTGTCTCGCGAGATCAACGACACGCCGAGCCCTGAGATGGCTGGCTTCACCGCTCGTCTTCGGATGCTTCCACTCAAGGTGTGGAGCCCGCTCGTGCAGCCCCCGAGACTCTCTCTTGCCCGAGCGGTCGAGGAGCGCTTGGTCGGACTCGATGTCCGGATCATGTGCAACGCCGACTCGGGCGACGTGATCGCAGGCTACGCGACCGGTCTGTCGCGCGATGGCGATGTCGCTCGTCTGGGTGAACACCTGGCCGACGTGCTCAGCGAGCCGTTCGAGATCGACGACATGCTCTATCGATTCGAGGCCCGGGTCGGAATCGCCAGCTTCGACGCTACGACTCGGAACTCGGCTTCGTTGCTCCTGCGAGCGTCCGAGCTCGCATTGGCCGAGACCCGAGCGAGCAAGACATCGTGCATGTTCACCGACGATGTGGGGGAGCGTCGCCATCGGGCGGACGTGATCGGCAACGACCTGTGGGTCGCCCTACGAACCAAGCAGCTCGACGTGACCTATCAGCCGATCGTCTCGATGAACGGCACGGTCGTCGGTCTCGAGATGCGTCCGGCCTGGGGGCACGACGACATCGGCACGATCCACGTCGCGGAGATCTTGCGGGTCGCTGAAGAGTCGAACCAGACCTTCAACCTCGGCGAGTACCTGCTTCGGGAGACCGGCTCATCGATCGCCGAGTGGGGATCGACTCCCGAGATCGAGCGTCTCCGGTTCTGGATCAACATCACGCCGGCCGACATGCTGAATCCCGACTTCGTCGAGCGGCTCCAGGAACGGTCCGCCGAGTTCAACATCGGCGTGGAACTGCCGGAGAGCGACGCGGTGACCGAACCGATCGTCGCCCGCATCGCCGAACAGCTCGAACGCTCGAACATCGCCGCTGCCGTCGATGAGTTCGGCAACGACTTCTCGGCCTTGTCGAAGCTCATGGCACTGCCGTACACAACGCTGAAGCTGAACCCCGGTCTCGTGCAGGCGCTCGCCGTGAGCAGCGAAGATCGCCGGATCGTGAGCCTCGCCGTCGACCTGACCAGGGAGTTCGGCCTCGACGTCGTCGCCTGTGGGATCGAGACTCGCGAAGAGCTCGATCTCGTGCGAGCGATGGGCGTCAGTGCCGTGCAGGGCCCTCTCGTCGGTCGCCCGGTCTCGGCCGAAGAAGTTCCGCGACTGCTCAACTCCTAGTCGAGTCGACTGCTCCTCGAACGCCCCGCCGGGCCATGATGGCTCGATGACCGCATCGGGGACCACACCGGGGACCGCATCAGGTACCTCTTCGAGGATCGCAGAGACGACATTCGGCCGAGTCGAGGGTCGGGAGCGAGCCGGCGCACTCCTCTTCGCCGGCATTCCCTACGCCGCCCCACCGACGGGCGAGCACCGTTTCGGCCCGCCGCGCCCACCCGAGCCGTGGACCGATGTTCGTCCGGCTCAGCGTTTCGGGGCGGCGGCACCGCAGCCTTCCGGGGAACCGGGTTCGCTCACCGGGATCGCCCCGAAGTCGATGGACGAGGACTGTCTGTCGCTCAACGTGTGTACGCCCGGCTGTGACGAGGCAGGTCGTCCCGTGTTCGTCTGGGTCCACGGTGGGGCATTCCGTTCGGGCACCGGGGCGGTTCCCTGGTACGACGGCGCATCGTTCGCCAACGAGCACGACGTCGTCACGGTCACGATCAACTACCGGCTCGGGGCGCTCGGCTTCCTCAACCTCGATGGCACGAATGGTGGCGTCAACGGCCTGCTCGATCAGCTCGCTGCGCTTCGGTGGGTGCAGGCGAACATCGCCGCCTTCGGCGGTGACCCGGCAAGGGTGACGGTCGCCGGTGAATCAGCCGGCGCCATGTCGGTCACCACACTGCTCGCCATGCCCGAGTCCGCCGGGCTCTTCCGATCGGCGGTGGCCCAGAGCGGAGCGGCGAAGCACGTCCTCGATGCCGACACGAGCGCATACGTCGCCGCGGCGTTCGTCGAAGAGCTCGGTGGAGATCCGCGGTCGGCATCGGTCGACGACCTGCTCGCGGCCCAGGTCAGGACCGAAGCGAGGATGCTGGCCGACGACCGTCTCGGCGGATCGGGCATGGCGTTCCAACCGACCATCGACGGCAATGCACTGCCCGCGCATCCGCTCGAGCTGATTCGAGGCGGCGCAGCGGCCGACGTCGCCCTGATGATCGGCACGAACTTGGACGAGAGCTCGCTGTGGGGCGGCGGCCCGAAGGACGAGGATCGGCTCATGGCCAAACTGGCCGAGCTCGGGCCAGATCCGGCGGAGGCGGTTGCCGTCTATCGAGAACGCCTCGGTGCCGATGCAACCCCCGGCTCGGTCTTCATCGCGGCGAATACCGATCGAACCTTCCGGCAGCCCGCCATCGACGTCGCCGAAGCGCACAAGGGTGACACCTGGAGCTACCTGTTCACGTGGGCATCGCGGGTGCCCGGACTCGGTTCGACCCATGCGCTCGAGATCCCGTTCATGTTCAACACGATCGATCGGCCCGGCACCGAGTTCTTCCTCGGCGACGGCCCCGCTCCGACCGAGCTGGCATCCACGATGCATGCGGCCTGGGCCGGATTCATCGCCGATGGCGATCCCGGTTGGTCGAGCTATGACACGTCGGATCGAACGACGATGCGGTTCGACGATCGCTCCGGTGTGGAGAGCGACCCGCTCGGCGCCGAGCGCGAGCTGTGGGCAGGCCTCGCTGGCTGACCCCTGGCTCACACCCGGCTGTCGCCGGGGCGAGTCGTGTGATCCCTAGCCGACGGGCGGTCGACGTTCACTCCACGGGTTGGCTTCTTCGAGTTGGCTCGCCACCTGCAACAGCAGGTCTTCGCGCCCGTAGGCGGCGACGAGCTGCACCCCGATGGGAAGGCCATCGTCGTTCCAATGGAGCGGGAGGCTGATCGCTGGTTGTCCG
>CALLIQ010000645.1 GCA_938008925.1 uncultured Acidimicrobiales bacterium | reverse complement strand
GAGCCGCACGTGGGGCAGGCCGACTCTTCGATCGCTGCGACATCCTCATCGGACACGGTGGCGTCGCCGGCGCTCATCATGGCGCTGATCAGATCGACCTTCACCTCGGTGCCAGCGAGGGCCGTCTTGCCGGCCTCCATCGGACCGCCTGACACGAAGATCGTCGGGATGTTGAGCCGCAGAGCTGCGTTGAGCATTCCCGGGGTGATCTTGTCGCAGTTCGAGATGCACACCAGGGCGTCGGCGCAATGGGCGTTCACCATGTACTCGACCGAGTCGGAGATGATCTCCCGGCTGGGGAGGCTGTAGAGCATGCCGCCGTGGCCCATCGCGATGCCGTCGTCGACGGCGATGGTGTTGAACTCTTTGGCAACGCCGCCCGCCTGCTCGATCTCACGGGCCACGAGCTGGCCGAGATCCTTGAGGTGCACGTGGCCGGGTACGAACTGTGTGAACGAGTTCGAGATGGCGATGATCGGCTTGTCGAAGTCGTCATCGCCCATGCCGGTGGCCCGCCAAAGGGCGCGAGCACCAGCCATGTTGCGGCCGTGGGTCGTCGTGCGAGATCGATACTCAGGCATGACGGCAAGGCTAGGCGGACCGGGGCGCCGGGGCGAGCGTGATCCGGGGCGGTCCCCCTAGGGTCGCCGGATGCGAATTCGCCGGGCCGAACGTGACGACATGCGGCGCCTGTGCGTCACCGGCATGCGAGCGTTTCACGACGACCCCGTGATGCGATGGCTGTTCCCGACCGACGAGGAGTTCTTCGCTCCGGGTGGCGAGGTCTTCCGGGTGCCGATGACCGGTTGGCTCGACCACGAAGAGGTGTGGTGCACCGACGACGTCACGGCGTTCGCCGCCTGGATCCCGCCGGGACGGCCGGAGCCGACGACCGAACCCGATCCCCCGTTGGAGATGCCGCCGCCGGACCAACTCGAGCGGTTCATGGCGCTGCGAGAGAACCTCGCCGCCAACACCCCGGCCGAGGACCACTGGTACCTCCAGCTGCTCGCGACCCATCCGGATTGGCAGCGCCAGGGTGTGGGCGCAGCGCTCATGGCGGCGATGTTCGAGCGATCCGACGACGAGGGTCTGCCGTGCTACCTCGAAACCGAGACGCCGGAGAACGTCGCCTACTACCGACGCCACGGCTTCAAGGTCCGCACCGAATGGGACGTCCCCCTCGACGGCCCCCACATGTGGGGCATGTTCCGGCCCGTCAATTGACCGCTCGACCCGCCCGAATCCAGCTCCCTCAGTCGCCCCTGCAAACGGCCCGATCGCGACTAGGTCTCAGCGGCGGCCCGGCTCTTCACGAACGCTGACGCCGAATCGAGCGCCGCGAGTGACTCGACGCTCAGACGGCGATCGAGGTCGCCGATCGCCGACCGGAGTTGGTCGGGCCGGTTCGCTCCGACGATCGGGGCGGCCACAGCCGGCTTCGACCGAAGCCAATCGATCGCGGCGTGAGCGGGTGTGACACCCTCTCGTTCGGCCACGGCCAGCAGCGCATCGACGATCGCCCAGTTCTTCTCGGAGAACCGCTCCGACAACTCGCCGGCGCGAACGCTCTCGGGCAGCTCGGCGTCTCGCCGGTACTTGCCGGTCAGCAGGCCTCCGCCGAGCGGGCTGTAGGGCACGATGCCGATGCCGTACCGCTCACACATCGGAGCGAGCTCTGCCTCGACGTCGGCCCTCGTTGGCTCGAGGAGGTTGTACGCCGGCTGCACGGACACGAACGATTCGAGGTCCCGACGGTCCGATGCCCACAACGACTCCATGAGCCGCCACGCGCTGAAGTTGGAGCAGCCGAGGTAGCGGACCTTGCCCTGACGAACGAGGTCGGTGAAGGCCGACATCGTCTCCTCGATGGGAACCAACGGGTCGATGAAGTGCGCCTGGTAGAGGTCGATGTGGTCGACCCCGAGCCGACGCAGGCTGTCCTCGCACGCCCGCATGATCCAGCGTCGCGACAAGCCCTCGCGCTGCGATGCGGTGCCGCGGTGATCGCTGAACTGTTCCCCCATCGCCGCTCGCACCTTCGTGGCGACGACCATCTCATCGCGATTGCCTCGGGCGGCCAGCCAACGACCGACCATCTCCTCGGAGACGCCGCCGGCGTTGACCGGGCCACCCTTCGAGCCGGCCCACGAGCTGTAGCAATCAGCGGTGTCGATGAAATTGCCGCCCATCTCCGCATACGCGTCCATCACGTCGAAGGCGCCGGCTTCATCCACCGACCAACCGAACTGCATCGTGCCGAGACCAGCTCGGTACACGAACAGGCCGCTTCGCCCGACCTGGACGTACGGCTCGGTCACATCTGCTCCGAAGCTCATCGGGAGACCTCGTCGTTGCGCATCGGCTCGGGTGATCGTTTGGATTCAGAGTTCCTCATGAACCGCAGTCAACATCCTGGAGCGCGCTCCAGATCAAGAGGATTCTTCGAACGGGTGGTCCCGAGCTCAGAACGTGCGGCGACCTAGGTTCTGCCCATGTCGCTCGCCACCCAGCGAATCATCCTGTGGGCTGTTCGCATCGCCCTCGTCATCGCCTTGGCCGTCTCGGTTGCCTTCCCCGATTGGGAGCAGTTCGAGGGCAAGGGCATGGCGTTCCGAGCGCCTTTCTACCTACTGCCCGTGATCGTCGTTCCGATCGTGTGGAAGCTGCGCGGGTCGCACGACCCCTACCCGTACCTGGTCGATGCACTCGTCATCTCGCCGTTCCTGGTGGACACCCTCGGCAACGCGCTCAACTTCTACAACAACTACGACTCGACCGACGACGTGCTGCACTTCGTCAACTGGGTGCTCCTCATGGGTGGGGCGACGCTGGCGTGGGCCCGCACCGGCATGTCGAAGTTCAACGCCTGGTCACTGGCCTGGGGCTTTGGCGCTCTCGCCATCATCTGGTGGGAGTTCGCCGAGTTCCTCGTGCAGGAAGCGGGTACCGCTGGGCTCGACTTGACCTACGAGGACACGATCGGCGACCTGCTGCTGTCGAGCACCGGCGGTGCGGTCGGATCGGCCATCGCCATCGCCCTCGGCTGGCCCGACCGAGACGACGACCCCGCCGGCGATGGAAACCCAAGCGGAAACACGACGTGAAGCGTTGACGAACCGGGCAAGCTAGAGCTCGTGTCCAACATCTTCGACGTTTCCAGCAATGCAGTCGACGCGTTCGCCGCGCTCGACCCCGTCGCCGCCACCTCGCTCGGCTTCGCCGGCTTCGACGCCGAGTGGACCGACCTGTCGCCGGCGGGCTTCGCCGCGCAGCGCGCCTTCTGGGCCGACACGCTCGCGGCTGCCGAAGCCTGCGAGACCGCCGATCGACGAGCCGAGGTCGCCAAACGGGTCCTCATCGACGAGTGCACCGTCTACCTCTCAGAGATCGACAGCGAGAACTGGTCGGCCGACGTCAACAACATCGTCTCGCCGTGGCAAGGCATCCGCACCGTCTTCGCCTCTGCGCCGATGGCCACGGTCGACAACTGGACCGACCTGATCACTCGCCTCGAGACCACCGATCAGGCGCTCGCCACCTACCGGGCAGGGCTCGAACACGGTCAGGCGAACGGCCGAGTGGCTGCCAAACGGCAGATCGAATCGGCCATTGAGCAGGGCCGCGCCGCTGCCGGCGAGGGTTCCTCGTTCGACGAGCTCACCAAGCAGTTCACCGACGCCGTCGCCGATGAACCCGCACTCGCCGACCTCGGCGATCGGCTCGACGCTGCGATCGCACACGCCAAGGCCGCCTATGGCGAGATGACCGACTGGTTCGAGAGCACCCAGCTCCCCGCCGCCCCGGTTGAAGACGGCGTCGGCGAGGAACGCTACGTCGCATCGGCTCGCCGATTCCTCGGCACCGAGATCGACCCGCACGCCCGCTATGCCTGGGGCTGGAGCGAGGTCAACCGGTTGACCGACCGGCTCACCGAACTCTGCGCCCAGATCGACGACACCAAGTCGGTCGACGAGGTCATGCAGATTCTCTACACCGATCCCGAGCGAGCGGCCCACGGCGTCGACGACTTCATCGCCGTGATGCAGGCCCGCCAGGAGCAGGCGCTCGCCGACCTCGACGGGAGCCACTTCGAGGTCGACGAACGGATCCGCGCCATCGAGGTGATGACGGCCCCGGCCGGCGGACCCACCGCCGCCTACTACATCGGCCCGAGCGAAGACTTCAGCCGACCGGGCCGGGTCTGGTACCCGGTCGACGGCCGCGACACGTTCCCGCTCTTCGAGGAGATCACCACCGCCTACCACGAGGGCTTCCCCGGCCACCATCTCCAGGTGGGTTGGCAGACAGCGATGGGCGATGCCCTCTCCCGCTTCCACCGTTCGCTCGTCTGGTATCCAGGGTCCGGCGAGGGCTGGGCGCTCTATGCCGAGCGGCTCATGGGCGAGCTCGGCTACTTCGAGAAGGTCGACTACGAGATCGGCCTCGTCGTCTCACAGCTCTTCCGCTCGTGCCGGATCGTCGTCGACATCGGCTGCCATCTCGGCCTCGACGTCCCGGCCGACCAGACCTTCCACCCAGGCGAAGTGTGGAATTACGACCTCGCCGTCGAGTTCATGCAGAGCGTCGGTCATCAGACCCAGGCGATCGCCGAATCGGAGGTCACCCGGTACCTGGGATGGCCCGGTCAGGCGATCAGCTACAAGATCGGCGAACAGGCGATCATCGACTTGCGCGATGAGTGGGAAGCTCGCGGCGGCGACGACCTGAAGGCGTTCCACGCCGAGCTCTTGTCGATCGGTTCGGTCGGCCTCGATCTCATGCGCGAGCTCGTCCTCGCCTGAGATCCAGCACTCACTTCGACGTCACAGAATCACGAAGAGGGCCTTGGCCTCGACCATGGCGTCGCCGTCCTGGTCGAGGAGCTGGCCGCGCACGCGGACCATCCGGTGGCGGGGCGCCTCGGCCGTGGCCCGGACCCGATAGGGCCCGCCCGAGAGCAACACGGGTTTCGGATAGCGGAGATCGAGGGTGCCGGTCACGACGCGCGCCTCGAGTGCGGCAGCCGCCACCCTGGCCGTGACGTGATCGAGGACCGTTGCGGCGAGACCGCCCTGCAGCCATCCGCTGTTGCCGCGGTGCTCGGGCTGAGGGTGAAACAGCGCCTCGCCGACCGTCTCCGGTCCGTCACCTGGCTCGATCTCGACGGACGGGTAGAGCGCCATCATGACCCTCGCGACCGGATCATCGGCGTGCTGAGGATCCGGTTGACGATCTGACGGGCTCGGCTCCTTCACGCTGCGGCACGGTAGAACACAGCGGTGGCGATCGCTGGACCCTTTGCAACGTTTCGCCCCGACGTACGACGGGCGTTGCCGCTCATGGTCACCCAACGGTTCCTCGGCAACGTCGGGTTCCGGTTGGCGTTCACGTTCTTGCGCCCCTTCTCCGTCGGCACGGGGCTGACGATCCAGCAGCTCGGCACCGTCCTCGCCCTGCGCGATCTACTCGGTCTCGGAGCCCCAGCTGCCGGGAGGTTGTCGGACCGCTACGGCGCCACCCGGCTCATGATCATCGGCGGGTGGGTCACCGTCGCCGGCTTGCTGATCACGGCGCTCGGCCGGACCGGTCTGATCGTTGGCTTCCTCGTGTTCGGCGCGGGAAAGCTCGCCTACGACATTCCGATGAACGCATGGGTGAGCGACCGCGTCGCCTACGAGCGCCGGGGCAAGGCGCTCGGGTGGGTCGAGGTCTCGTGGGCTGCCGCCGCCCTCGTCGGCATCCCGATCTGTGGCCTGTTGATCGACCGGGTGAGCTGGCGAGCCGCTCCCGTGGCCATCGGGGTCGCCATGATCCCCGCACTGTTCGGCGTCGCTCGACGCATCGAACCCGCGACCACACAGTCGGCGGCCGATCGGGTCAAACCGACGCTCTCGCTCAACTCGATCCTGGCGCTCGCCGCACTGTGCACGCTGACCTTCTGCTCGCAGCTGCTCTTCGTCGGCCACGGACTCTGGCTGGGCGACACCTACGGCTTCGACGCCGCCAAGGTCGGGTTCGCCGTGATCACGCTCGGTGTCGTCGAAGCCTGCGCGAGCCTCAGCACCACGGTGCTCGCCGACCGGCTCGGCAAACGGATTGCCATGATCGACGGGTGCGCACTGATGGTGGCCGGCATGGTCGCGCTCGCGATCCAAGATGCGCCGACGCTCGGTATCGGCCTGGCGTTCCTCGCCGCTGCGTTCCTCGGCTTCGAGTTCGCGTTCGTGTCGGCCCTGCCACTCATCTCCGAGCTCGATCCAGCGGCCAGGGCGCAGATGATCGGCCTCGGTCTCGGCGCCTCGACGGCGGCACGAGCGGTTGGGAGTTTCATCGGTGCACCGCTCTATGAACGCTCGGGCTTCGACGCGTTGATGACCCTCGGCGCGGGCGCCGGTCTCGTGGGAATCGCGGTGATGATCTTCGGCATGGTCGAGCCGGCGACGCCCCAGCCAACCGAGGGCGAATGACCCGGCCGAGGCCCACGTGGTGGAATGACCGAGTGCCGTCGATCACGAGCCCTTCGATCCTTGCGAAAGCGCCGAAGCACACCGGGCGCGCGCTGATCGCGGCCGCGGTGCTCATCGCTGCCGCCTGCGCTCCGACCGGCGGAGACGACGAGGCGACCGTCCCGACGTTCGACCGCTCGAGCGAGACGACGATCCGCTCCGACGCGCCGAGCGAGTCGCCGACGACGGACACGACCCTCGTCGAGGACGAGGCGCGGGCCGACGAAACCGATCAGGCCGGCGCCGCGATCGATGGAGCCGTCGATGGCATGGCGGGTGCCGACTCGGTGGGCGACGCCCTGTTCCCCGGCGTCGG